>NZ_JBCLYA010000041.1:0-43730 GCF_039650795.1 Salmonella sp. K21076 | reverse complement strand
GACCAAAGAGCGTTACAACCAGTGCCAGAACATTAACTGCAGCCATACTTTTGTTACCCATGAAACTTTTGTTCGTTCGATTGCAACGCCAAAAGAGTCAAATCCGGTTCAGCCGCATCCTCATAAATTTAAACAGGTGGGTTTGCCGATTTAAATGGCGACATAACTACATGATTTAAAACTATACTTTTCTATAAGTTGAGGTTAAATTAACAATGCCTGACGTTAGCGGGGATTTATCCCCACTCCGTAGATATGTAGTTTGTCGCTTTGCGACTGCGGACCGATTACCTGGTTGCCATGTAATCGGACGCCGACTTGTTAAGCTTTCTGGGCTAACTGGTTGTTATTTTTTATTTAGTTAGGGCCATGCGCTTGCGCTAAGAGACGTCAGGTATCTATGGAGGAACAAGTTATGGATACAAACGAACTTGGCTTAGTTAAGGCGCGTGTTGAACTGATCACCGCTATGCTCAAATGCGCAACCGCGTTTGTTGGCTTAGTTGGTGCGGTTTACGCCGTTCTTAACATGGCCTTCAACTACAACAATTTAACTCATGACAATAGAAGTTCAAAGGTGGGAAGATAAATTTGAGATTAAGCCCGGGGTTTGGGTTTATGTCCCAAGCGTTGAGGCACGTAAAGTCGGAGGGAAGATACTTCAGGCTGTCAGAAACAAGTGGATTCCGCCACTCTATTTTTACCATCTAAGAACTGGTGGGCATCTTAAAGCTGCCAGATTACACTTAAAAAGTGATTTTTTTGCCGTTGTTGATATTAAACAATTTTTTCAGTCAACGAGCCGTAGTCGTATCACCCGTGATCTAAAGAGCTACTTCACCTATTCTCAAGCGCGGGAAATCTCAACATTTTCAACTGTAAGAAACTTGTCCCATAGTCCACATAAGCATGTCCTCCCTTTTGGTTTTGTTCAATCTCCAATACTTGCAACCCTCTGCTTAGATAAAAGTTATTTTGGTAGCTTACTACGCCGATTGAACAAACATCATGATCTCAAGCTAAGTGTGTTTATGGATGATGTGATCATCTCGTCAAACAATTTGGCCCAATTACAAGCGGCTTACGACGAAGCACTAGTGGCAATGCGTAAATCTGGTTATCAAGCCAACATGAGTAAAACTCAGGCACCATCGTCAAAGATTAGCGTGTTTAATTTAACTTTGAGTAAGGGAGTTATGAAAGTCACATCTCAGAAAATGAGTGACTTCCTGATTGATTTCTATTCAAGCAATTATGAGCCGCACAGAATAGGGGTCAAAAACTACGTCGAAGCTGTTAATCCAGGGCAAGCGAAACTCTTTAAGTTGTAATTGCGATCGCATGTAGTAGCAACTGGGCTTGACTGAATGCCTGCCGCCATTTTGCCGCCACTACCAAAGAAAAAAGGGCTACGCTTTCACGTAACCCCTTGATTTATTTGGTGGAGCTGGCGGGAGTTGAACCCGCGTCCGAAATTCCTACATCCTCGGTACTACATGCTTAGTCAGTCTTTACATTCGCCTGGCACCTGCGGACGGACACGCCACTACCAGACTAGCCTGATTCGTTTTAACGCTTCAACCCCAGGCAGGGCATCCGCGCGATCTCTTTTGGGTTTGACCTCTCTTGATCCCCGTCCTAAGAGCGGAGGCTAGGGAGAGAGGGCTCTAAGCAGGTTATTAAGCTGCTAAAGCGTAGGTTTCGTCGTTTGCGACTATTTTTTTGCGGCTTTTTACGAGGCCAACCGCCCCTCGGCATGCACCTTGGGTTTCGCAAATCCCGTCGAATCCAGAATCAGCCCCAATGTGTAAGGTAAGTATAACAGACTTGTGACACGCGTGACCAGCCCCCGTATCTTCTTATCTTCAGCGATTTACCGCTCGCGCAGCGCTTCTTTCGCGCGATTAAACGGTTTGATTAAATAGTCGACAATGGTTTTTTCACCGGTTTTGATATCCACCGTGGCGATCATGCCTGGAACAATCGAAAAACGGCGTCCTGATTTATTTTGTAGATAGTCCTGGTGGGTGCGGATAAACACGCGATAGTAGAAAATTTCCGGTTTCACTTTATCCTGAATGGTATCCGGTGAAATGGTCTCCACCACGCCGTCAAGCCCGCCGTAAATGGCGTAATCGTAAGCAGTAATTTTAACCAATGCGCGTTGGCCGGGATGAATAAAGGCGATATCACGCGGCGAAAGGCGGGTTTCAATCAACAGACGATCGTCTACCGGCACTATCTCCATCATCTCACCGTTAGGCGGGATCACGCCGCCAATCGTCGTGACCTGGATATTTTTAACAATGCCGCGTACCGGCGAACGTATGGTAAGGCGGGTGACGGAATCCTCGCGTCCTTTTAAAATGGCGGAGAGCATATCGACCTCAGCGTTCGCTTTTGATAACGCTTCGCGTGCCTGCACATAATATTGTGAGCGCAGATCGGTAATTTTTAAGCCTAAATCGCTTTTTTGTCGTTGCAGGCGTAGCACTTCAACATGACTGGCCGCGCCGCTTTTCTCCAGCCGCTGGGTAATGGTCAGCTCTTTATTAACCGACGCCAGCGCATCCCGTAGCTCGGCTTCGGTATCGGCCAGCTGCGCGCGGCGGCTTTTATAGAGACGCGTCTCTGCGGCAATCAGATCCGGCCAGCCGTTCAGCTCAGCGGGGAAGGCGAGAGGTAAGTCGCTGACTTCCGCGGTTAACCGTGCGCTGGAGGCGAGTGAAGCGCGATATTTTGCCGCACTTTCACCAACATTGGACGCCAGACGCGTCGGATCAAGCTGGGCGACAATCTGGTTAGCCTGAACTCTGTCGCCTTCCCGCACCGTCAACTGCGCCAGAATGCCGCCATCCAGCGACTGCAGAACCTGTTCGCGTGAACTGGGGATTACTTTCCCGTTGCCGGTGGAAACCTCATCCAGTCGGCCAAACCACGCCCAGATGCCGAGAATGAGAAATAACAGTGAGCAGATCAGAACAATACGACCCGCGCCGGAAAACGCCCGTTCACGCTGAATATCGAAATCGTCCATCGCGGCATCATGCTGATTGATTTTCATTTTTCTACTCCCGACGGTGACTTTGCATCCGATCCGCGTTAAGCGCCTGCGCTTTTGGCGCGTCCATCACCAGTTGTCCTTCTTTCAGGACAACGACACGCTCAACCAGCTCCAGTATTGGTACCCGGTGCGTTGCGACGACCAGGGTACGGTTGCCAAGCCACTGATGTAACCGCTGAATAAACTCTCGTTCCGTATGCTCGTCCAGCGAGGCGCTGGGTTCGTCAAGTAGCACAATATTGGGGGAGCGCAGCAGCATTCTCGCCAGCAACAGGGACTGACGCTGCCCGCCGGACAGGCCGTTACCACCCTCCATAATGGGATGATCCAACCCTTTTGCCAGCCGCCTGACGAAGACGGCGCCGCCGCTGACTTCGAGCGCGTCAAAAATCTGTTCATCGTTGGCGTGCGGCGCGCCGAGCGTCAGGTTCTCTCGTAGGGTGCCGAAGAAAAGCCGCGCGTTCTGGCTAAGAAAGCCGATGTTGCGGCGTAAATCCGCCATATCGATGTGCGACAAGCTGAGATTATCAAGCCGGGCATCTCCCTGAATCATCTCCAGGCCGCCCGCCATCGCCTGTAAAAGTGTGGATTTACCCGCACCGTTACGCCCCAGTATCGCAATCCGCTCGCCTGGCATGATCTCCAGACGCACGAGGCGCAGCGGTATGCGTTGATCGTCGTTATGGTAACGAAACTGAGCGTTTTCAAAGAGGTAATGCCCGTGGAGGATGTCGCGGTGTATCAGGCTATCGTCATGCTGTGTCTCAGTGGGCAGTTGCATAATGTTGTCGAGACCCATCTTCGCCGCTTTCACCTGCTGCCAGCGCGCCAGCACGCCGCACAGGTTAGCCATTGGCGCGATCATCCGTGAGCCGAGCATCGACGCGGCGACCACGGCGCCGGTAGTCATACTGCCTTCAATGACCATCGGCGCGCCGAACATAATCACTGCGGCATACACCAGACTTTGTACCGACATCCCCCAACTGATAAGCCTTTGCGTGAGTTTGCGGGTGCGTAGACCCGACTCGCCGGTAATACGGATATAGCTATTCCACTGCTGAAGAAAGCGGTTCTCCGCCTGCATCAGTTTAATATCTTCCAGCCCCTGAACGCTTTCGACCAAGACCGCATTGCGTAGCGTCGCTTCGTGGGCGGCCTGGTTGGCGAGGACAGCCAGTTTTTTTTGCAGTGCGACGCCCGGCAGGATCATCAGCAGAGCCGCCACGGGCGCTATCCATGCCAGCGGTGGGGCAATAATCGCCAAGACTATCATAAACAGGAAAAAGAAAGGCAGATCGACAATGGTCGCCAGCGTTGAAGAGGTAATCATCTCGCGGATCTGCTCCAGTTCACGTAACTGCGAGATAAAACTGCCGGTGGAACGGGGGATAGCGCTGTTGCGCAGCCTTAACGCATGACCGAATACCCGATCGGAAATGCGCATATCGGCGCGTTTACCGAGCACGTCCATAATGTGCGTACGCGCTTCACGCAGCAGAAAACCGAACAGCACCGCTACCAGCACGCCGAAGGAGAGCACGTACAGGGTAGGATATGACTGAGCGGGGATCACCCGATCGTAAACCTGCATAGAGAACACAATCCCGGCCAGAGACAGCACGTTAATCAGAAAGGCGGCGACCATTACCGGTAAATAAGGGCGAATATCCTGCAGAACCAGCTCGCGCATCCAGTCGGGTTTAAAGCGGGAGATATAGCGGTCGACGCGGCTATCCTTGAGCGCCGATAGCGGGCGTAGCGCGGCAACATAGAGGATCTCCGGCAATAACTCGCTGAGCGTCAGGCGGTTACGCTGACCCTCTTCTTCAATCACAAAAACGTCTACCGCATCTTCGCCATTAACATGTTCGATGACCAATAACTGCCCGTCCCGGAGCTCGACAACCAACGGCAATCGCCACTGACTAAATGCCGTTTTGTCTATGTCCGGCGCATGAAAGGATAAACCCGCCTGCCGCGCGAGCTGCGTTAAGGCGGTCGTTCTGCTTTTACCCCTAAACCACGGGGCGTTGGCCTGAATTGAACCGGGAGAACAGGCAACGCGATAATGACCGGCGACATGGCTGATGGCCTGCGCCCATTGGCTTAGCGCGCGCTCACTGAGTACCTCTTCTACATCGGGGGCGGCGCGGGTCATGGCTGGATCTCCACGGATTGAATGCTGCGATGATTTAACGCGAACGCCTGACGAAGCGCGCCGGTGTTATACAGATAGTTCAGTTGTAACTGATGCAACTGGCTTTCCGTTTGCAGTTCGGCAAAACGCGCCTGGTAAACCTCCTGCTCCGCATTAAGCACGTCGAGCAACGGGCGGGAACCGAGGTCAAGGTATTGCTGCTGATACAGTTCGCGCGTGCGTTCGCTAAGCTGCTGTTGCCGACGAAGGATTTGTAACGCGCTGGCAAGACTCATTGCCTGGCTGCGCGCCTCCATCAGTTTCTGGCGGACATCAAGCCGGGTGCGCTGAATGGTCGACTGAGCCGCGTCTACCGCATGGCTGGCGGCGTTGCGTCGGGCAGTCAGCCCTCCGCCCTGATAAAGCGGCATCTCAACTTTCACCCAGGTGGAATACTGGGTTTTATCCAGCACTTCATGACTGGGATATTTGTCATTAAGATAATGTTGTACAGAAGGTTCGAGCGAAATCGTCGGCGTCATTTGCGCACTGGCATAGTCCAGATTCGCCCGCGCAACGTTGGCCTGCGCCCAGGCGGCCAGTACCGCGGGCACCAGCCGATCTTCGGGCGTCGCTGTCTCACAGCTGCGAGCGAGTTTCGCCGGGAAGTCATTATTGATGCCGTTAAGCGAATTCCAGCCCAGCCAGCTCATCAGTGAGGCTTTCGCACTGTCGAGATTGGCCTGATACTGCGCCAGTTGCGAGCGGGCGGATTCGATTCTGGCTTCGGTTTGCACCACGTCAGATAGCGACGTAGCGCCTTCATCGCTGCGCTGCCGGATAAGTTTACCGATGCTGTCCAGCGCGACGAGCTGTTCTTCCGCCGCTTCTACCATTTGCTGCCAGCTCTGCGTTTGTACAATGGCGTTGGCGGTTTCGTGCGCGACGGTATCAATACTGAGCAACACGTTGGCCTGTTGCTGTGCTGCGCCTGCGGTTTCGGCGCGAACCTGGCTTGCCACTTTGCCGAAGTCATAAAGCATTTGCGATACCGACAGCACCAGCGAGGGGCTATACCCGTGATCGGTGTAGGTATTGCTGTACCCATTGTTCACGCCAGCGCTGACTTGCGGATAATATTTCGATTTGGCGACCTCTATTTGTTCATTCTGTGCGAGCAGTTTGCCGACGGCTTCGCGAATAGAAGGATGCCAGTTAACGGCGCGATTGACCGCGTCATTGAGCGTCAGGTTGCCCGGCGCGGCGGCGCTGAGCGGCAACTCAGCGGCGGAGCCATCCAGCGAAGGAAGCATCTGGTCCGTTGCTAATCCTTCGGATGTAATCATTGGCAGCGCTTCTGCGCCCCGGGGCTGGTGATGAAACAAAGCAAATGCCAGTACGATGGCGACAGGCGCGACTCTTCCCATAGTTTATCCCTTTTAAATATCACCGCTTGTTGCCCCGAACGTCGTGGCGTTCGGGGCTTTTTATCAACCGCCGGTTATCAGGTGGTTGTTCTGCAACAGATCATTTAGCGTGAGCTGCACATTCTCCAAAGTGACAAGGTCAGTTGATTTAAACGCGCTGCCGGCGCCGTCGCGATCGACGGATATCACCGTATTGGCGCCGCTGGTATGAACCTGAACAAAGTTACCTAGCGTCGCCGCCTGGTGATCCCAGCCGGTCAGCAGTTCGTGGATATCGATCTTGTCGCCCTGCGCGGTGGAGAAGTTTTGCCAGCGATCGGCGCCGTTGCCGCCGGTCGCGTCCGCGCCGTTTAACAGGTGATAAATCAGCGTATCGCCATAGGCGGAGCCGATAAGAACATCGTTTTGGTTGGTACTGACGATTTGCGGCGCCATATCAATGGTCAATGTGGCGCTATCCGTATGACCTATCTTGTCATCCAGTTGATAGGTAAAGACCTCTTTACTGGTGATGGACGACATCGCGACGCCATTATTCAGGGTGTAGGTGTAAGCGCCATCGAGGTTAATTTGCAATGTGCCGTAATGTCCCTGAATCGTGGCGCTGGTGGTATTCGCCGCGGCGTCCAGCGTGGCGGCGCTGCCGTTATACCCGCTAATGCTCAGGCGAGTATTCACCGTATTAAGCTGATCCATCGCCCCCGCCGCGTCGCTGCCGTCAAAAATATTGCCGAGAACGGTATGCGTTCCGGACGTTTCAAAATTATCCAGATCGACGGTGGTGCCGATGACGCGTGGCGTGATTGTCGCCGCCCCGGCCAGGGTATTGGTGCCGGTAAAGTTAAGCGTGTACGTTCCGGCATCCAGCTCCAGGCCGCTCAGGTTGACGGTCACCGTCGCGCTGCCCAGCGTGATATTCGCCACCGGGACGGTTCCGTTGCGTATGACGGTTCCGTTCTCCTGAATGGCCCAGCTAATATTCAGATTGCCCAGCGTAATGAGCGTGGAGACATCAAAGACCAGTGACGCGCCTTTAAGTACGGTGCCCGTTGCAACGTCAAAGGTGCCGCTCCCGCTGCCCGATTTGCCGAGTAGCCCCCAACTGGCGCTGCCGACGCTGGAGTCCAGCCAGGCAGCGGTATCCTGAAGCGTGGCGACGCTAAGGGTATCGCTGACATCATTAATCGCATCCAGCGCCCTGGCGGTTGGCGTGATATTGAGCGAGGCCGTATCGGTATCGCCGTTTGGCGCTTTGAGCGTATAGATAAAGCTGTCCGGCGTTTTAATGCTGTCGGCGCCGACGCCGTTCTTCAGCGTGTAGGTATAGTTGCCTCTTGCGTCAATGATGAGCGAGCCATACAGCCCATTTACCTCCGTCGTGCCGGTCGCCGCAATCGCCACGCCGTTTACTTCAGTGAGGAGGGCGTCCGTAGGGGCGACATCATTGGTCAGTACGTTGCCGGTGGTGTTGGCGGTGATACTGTCAACGGCATAGGTGTGGTCCTGGGAAATCGCCAACGTATAGCCAGTGAGGACGCTAATGCCGCTGGCGGTATTCAGCACGAACAAGTATTCGCCGCCAGGCAACGTCAGGGTCAGCGGCTGGGACTGTCCGGCTAACAGCAGGGTGTTAATCCAGCCCTTTTGCACCCGGAACTGCTCATATTGTTGAATGGCATCGTTGAAGCGATAAACGTACAGATCGAACGTGGAAACCAGTGAGACGCCGCCGACGGTTCCCTGTAACGTCATGGTTCGCGTAGCGCCTTCTTCAACGTTAAAGATGATCGGATTAGTCATATCATCAAGCAGATTCGCGTTCAGTACATTACCAAGTCCGACGCTTAATACCGTGACGCCGCTTTGTGTCGAGGGGCCGTTGTTGACGTAGCTAACGTGAGTATCAAAGACCAGCGAGGCGTTATTGTCTGTCGCTATCACGCTGCCCGGTACAGGCGCGGGACCCAAATTAATAACCAGTTGCGCGGCGCTGCTACCGACGCCATTCTGGGTGATGGTGTAGGTGAAGCTCTCTTTATGTCCGTATCCCGCCGTGGGCTTAGTCAGCGTGTAGGTGTAACTGCCATCCTGATTAATGTGCAGCGTGCCGTATTGCCCCAGGATATCCACGCCGCCCGCGCCGACCGGCGTACTGACGCCGTTGGCGTTGGTGATGGCGGTGACCGTGGTGCCCGTCGGCGCGGTATCATCAGCCATGACGTTGCCGGTACTGATGGTTGGCCCGCTAATAATACCTGCGCTGGTCTGGTGTACATCGACATCCAGGCTGGTATATGACCCGGTGGCGAGCAGACTGGTGTTATAAGTGAGTACCCGGTACTGGCCTTCGCCCAGTCCGTTCAGGTTCAGGGTAACGCCGCTCCCGGTCAGGGTAAGCAAATTCGCGAAGTCGCCAACGGCGGTGTTGACGATCGTCGTCCAGGTGCCGAGGCTGGTGTCATAGCGCTGTACCACTATCTCCTGAGTGCTGAGCAGCGAAAGCACGATTCCCGTTGCGGCGGCATCGATGGTGACGTCGCCCGTACCACCTTCAGCAATGGTGAACTCAACCTGAGCGGTATCGTTACCCAAAACCGAGGCGACATTGCCAAGCGCGCCAACCAGCAGCAGGCCGTAATCCGAATAGTTTTGCGTGCTGGTGACGGCGGTAGAGGTCAGATCAAGACTGGTTATGTTATCCCTTGCCGCCAGCGGCAGAATCGGCGCGGTAATGCCTAACGTGCCGGAGGCGTTACCCGCAGCGTCAGTGGCCGTCACGTTAATGAGTTGACCTTCAATTTGTTTTGTCGGCAAGGTGAGAGACCATGCGCCGTTGCTGCCGGCGGTGGTGGTGAGCGTCACGCCCCCCGCCAGCGTTACGGTTACGGTGCTGTTTGCCTCAGCCTGTCCGGAAAGTGAACCGCCATCGGCGCTGAGCGTACCTGACGGCGTACCGGGCGCCAGCGTATCGACAATCACCGTCGCGGCGGTGGAGACGCTGCCTGTACCGTTGGCGTTAGTTGCGGTAGCGGTGAAGGCGTGGCTGCCTTCGGTCAAATTGCCTGTCGGGGTAAAGCTCCAGTTCCCGCTGGCGTTCGCCGTGGTGGTGCCGAGCAGCGCCCCGTTGTTATAAATGCTCACCGTGGCGCCCGCCTGAGCGGTACCATTCAATGTGGGTTGTGCGTCATTAGTGACCGGACCGTTGGCGATAGCGCCGGTATAAATACCCACATCATCCACTACGTTGGTGATGATCGGCGCTTCCGGCACGCGCGTATCGGGCGCGGTAAATCCGGCGGCAATGCCAGTGTTGCCTGCTTTATCCTGGGCAAATGCCAGTAGCGGCTGACCATTGGTCTGCGCGGGCGTGAGTGTGGCGGTGAAGCTGCCCGTACCGTCGGCGGTGGCGGTTCCCAGTACCACACCAGTCTCAGAGGTAATCGTCACTGTGCTGCCTGCTTCCGCGGTGCCCGTCACCCGATTACCGGTAGCATTGATGACTAGGTTACCGGGCGCGCCGGGCGCAATGGTATCCACGATAATCGTTGTCGATGGCGAAGCGGCGCTAACGTTGCCAGCCGCATCGGCGGCGCTAACGCTATAGGCATGACTTCCCTGGCCGAGCGAGGCGGTTGGCGTCCAGCTCCAGTTGCCGCTGGCATTGGCGTTCACGGTCGTGACCAGCGCGCCATTATCGAAGATACTTACCGCGCTGTTGGCTTCCGCGGTACCGTTGAGCGTCGGCTGTGTGTCATTGGTCGATTGTCCATTGCCAATGGCGCCGGTATTGTTCGGGACATCATCAACGATGCTGGTTATAAGCGGAACCGTTGGCGCAAGGGTATCGACCACGATAGTAAAACCGCTGGTGGCCGGGCTAACGTTGCCTGCTGGGTCGGTGGCGGTCACTGTTAATGTGCGCGTGCCGTCGTTTAACCCTGTCGTCGGCGTGAAGCTCCATGCGCCGCTAGCGTTAGCCGAGGTGACGCCAAGCAGAGTGTCGCCATCATAGATACTGACCACGCTGCCCG
This sequence comes from Salmonella sp. K21076, assembly GCF_039650795.1. NCBI lineage: Bacteria > Pseudomonadati > Pseudomonadota > Gammaproteobacteria > Enterobacterales > Enterobacteriaceae > Salmonella > Salmonella sp. K21076. The sequence continues at coordinate 33,068 of NZ_JBCLYA010000041.1, read as the reverse complement.
CTTCGGCAGTGCCGTTCAGCGTGGGGCGGTTATCATTGGTTATCTGACCATTAGCGAGATTTCCTGTGACCCCGCCCGCGACGTCATCCACCACGGACGTCAGGATTGGCGTTTGCGGCGCGGTGGTATCGACCGTCAGGGTGAAAGCCGTACTGTTCGGGCTGCTGTTTCCTGCGGCATCGGTGGCGACGGCGGTGATGACGTGCGTTCCGCTTGCCAACGTTGAGGTGGAGACGCTCCACGCGCCGTCAGGCTGAGCCGTTGTCGTGCCAATGACCGTACCATTTTCATAGAGCGTGATCGTGGCGCCGGCTTCTGCGGTGCCGCTGAAGGTTGGCGTAGGATCGTTGGTATTTTGGCCGTTCGCGATCGTGCCGAGGCCTGGCGCCTGATCGTCACTGACTGATGTGATTACCGGCGTCAGCGGCGGCGTGGTATCGACGACGAAATTAACGCTGTCCGAAACGGGGCTGGCGTTGCCTGCGGCATCAACGGCAATGACGGTAATTACATGGTTGCCCGTCGCCAGCGAGGCGTCGGGCGTGTAGCGCCAGCTACTGCTATTGTCGGCGGGAATTTCAGCCAGCAGCGTGCCGTTATCGTAGAGACGAATAGTTGTGTTGGCTTCACGGGTGCCGCTAATGACAGGGCGCGCCTCGTCTGTGATCTGCCCTGAACTCAGATTGCCGGTAATGGGGCCCGTACCGTCGTAGACCGTATCAATAACAGGCGCGGCGGGAGCCGTGGTATCAATAGTAAACGAGCGTATTTCGGACGCGGCGCTGGTATTGCCTGCCGCATCGGTTGCTGTCGCCGTCAGGTTCCAGACGCCCGCGCCCAGCGAGGTAGACGGTGTAAAGCTCCAGCTACCGTTGGCCTGAACTTGCGCCGTGCCGACCAGCGCGCTGCCATTATAAATCGAGATGGTTGTACCCGCCTCACCGGTACCCGAGAGTGTTGGTCGGGTTTCGTTCGTCGAGCCGCCGTTGGGGACGATGCCCGTTACCGGCGCCGTATTATCTGCCACGCTGGCGATAACCGGCGCGGCGGGCGGTGTGGTGTCAATCGTCAGCACAAATCCGCTGGACACCGCGCTGCTATTACCCGCCGGATCGGTGGCGCTAAGGGTGAACGTGTGGCTACCGTTTGCAAGCGGCGTCTGCGGCGTGAAACTCCACGTGCCGTCGCTATTCACCGTCGTGGTACCGATGGACGCGGGATTACCGTCAAGATAGACATTAATCGTCGCGCCTGCCTCTCCGCGCCCGTTCAGGGTGGGCGTCGCATCGTTCGTTAGCTGCCCGCTAACCAGGTTGCCGGTAATACCGGGCTGGTCATCCACAACGGAGGTGAGAACCGGGATCGCCGGAGGCGTAATATCGACCACGATCGTCCACGGCGCGGAGACCGCGCTGGTATTGCCCGCCGGATCGGTAGCGCTAACCGTCAGATTATGGCTTCCCTCTGACAAATTGCGGGGCACCGGGAAGGTCCAGCTACCGTTTTCGCCTACCTGAGCCGTGCCAAGCGGCGTACCGTTATCAAAAATGGTGATTGTCGCGCCAGGTTCGCCAGTTCCGTTCAGTATTGGCTGCCGATCGTCGGTGGATTGCCCCGGTAACACCGGGACGGTCGGTTGATTGTTATCGTCAATCACGGAGGTGATAACCGGCACATCTGGTGCCTGCGCGTCAATGTTCAGCGTAAAACCATCCGAAAGCTGACCGCTATTGCCGGCGGGATCGGTCGCCACGGCGGTAAAGATGTGTGCGTTGCTCTCCAGCGGCGTGTTCGGGGTGAAGCGCCAGTTGCCGCTTTGATCTACCGTAGCGGAACCGATTTCTACGCCGTTATCCAGAATGCGGATTGTGGCGCCTGCTTCTCCCGTTCCGTTGAGCGTCGGGCGTGAATCATTGGTGAGCGCGCCGTTATCCAGCGTACCGGTCATGCCGGGGACATCATCCGTTGCGCTGGTAATAACCGGTTGTGCCGGCGCGCTAAGATCGACAGTGATCCCGACCGGTGCGGACAGGCCGCCCGGGCCATTCGCATTGGTTGCCTGGACGGTGAAGTAATGTGTGCTTTCGCTTAATGGCGTCGCGATCTCAAAGATCCAGTTCCCGCTGGCGTCAACGGTGGCAAAGCCTGCCGAATCGCCATCAATGAAAACTTCAACGGTAGAGCCGATATCCGTGGTGCCGCGCAGCGTCGGCATGGTGTCGTCCGTGGCGCCGCCCGCTGCAATATTCCCCTGTATGCTCCCGACATCATCTTCAATCGCCGTGATGGCCGGGACGGCGGGCAGACCGCTGTCGGAAGCAGGAAAATTCGTAGCCGGGCCGTTATTCCCCGCGCGATCGATAGCAATTGCCGTCAGCGTACCGCCATCGGTTTGCGCCGGACTGAGCGTGACGACAAATTCACCGGTGCCATTAGCGACAGCGCTGCCGACCAGGGTGCCATCGGCATGATGAATTTCAACGGTAGCGTAAGGATCGGCAAGTCCGGCGACGCGCGTGCCATCATCGGCCACCGTCTGGATCGTTGGCGCGGGCGGGGCGGTGATATCCACGGTAATGGTGATCGGTTGGGTTTGCGCCGTGGTATTTCCAGCATCGTCAGTCGCGCTGAAGGTTAGCGCATGGCTGGCTTCTGACAATTCGGACGTATTGAATGTCCAGACCCCGTCGGTAACGAGCGCCGTCCCGATTGCCACGCCATTGTCGTAAATCGTGACGGTGCTGCCGTTTTCGCCGCTGCCGTTAATAGTCAGCGTCCGATCGTTAGTAAAGGCGCCATCGGTTAATGGCCCGGTCACTGGTGCAACATCGTCGAGGATCTCATTGACGACGGGCGGCTGCAACGGAACGGTGTCGACGGTGAAGGTAAAGCTGTTCGATACGCCGCTGCTGTTTCCGGCGGCATCGGCGGCAATGGCGGTCAGGGTGTAGACGCCATCCGGCAACGCGCTGGTCACCGGCAGCGTCCAGGTACCGGTCTCATCGACGGTGACTACGCCCACGACACTACTGCCATTATAGAGCGTGATCACGCTGCCGATGTCGCCAGTGCCGTGAATGACCGGTGTATTGTCGTCAGTGGTTGCGCCGCTGACAATAGTATCCTGGACTTCGCCGACGTTATCTTCGGCAAAAGTGATAACCGGATTGGCGGGCGCAGTGGTGTCTAGCGTAAAAGTGACTGAGGCGGAAGGTGGACTGATATTGCCCGCTATATCGGTTTCCGTGACGGTAATGGTATAGGTTTCTGGCGTCAGTGCCGCAGGCGTAAAGTTCCAGCTACCGTTATCGCCTACCGTTGTGCGACCAATTTCACTGCCATTATTGTAGAGAATTATCGTGCTGCCGATCTCTCCCGTGCCGCTGAAGGTCGGCGTGGTATCGTTCGTTGCGCCATTATTGCCGATGTTGCCGATAACCGGCGCGACGTTATCGCTGATTAGCGGCGCGTCAGGCTGCGCTGGAGGCTGGGTATCAAGGGTAACGGAGAAAACGCCGGAGGTCGGGCTACTATTGCCTGCGGCATCCGTGGCGGTGGCCGTCAGGATGTTTAACCCTTCGCTCAGATTACGGGTTAGCGGATAGGTCCAGCTACCCTGTGGATTGACCTGGACGGTAGCCAGTTCTACGCCGTTATTGTACAGGGTGATGATGGCGCCGGGTTCGCCGGTGCCGCTGAGGGTCGGCATACGCTGATTGGTAATACTGCCGTTTGCCAGTAGCACCTCGCCTTCTCCGCCTGTGATGGCGGCTGACACGATCTGCGGCGCATCCGGCGCCTGGGTATCGATGCGTAGGGTAAAGCTGATGGATTCCGGACTTTCGTTCCCCGCCGGACTGGCATTGCCTTTAGCGTCGGTTGCGATTACGGTCAGTCGATGCGCGCCTTCACCTAAATTTTGCGACGGCGTAAACGTCCAGCCGCCGTTGGGCTGTAGCGTGGCGAGCCCCAGCGAAACGCCGTTATCAAAAATTTCGACACGCGCGCCAGCCTCCGCCGTACCGCTAAGGGTGGGGCGGTTGTCATTGGTGGTTTGTCCGTTAACCAGCGGCCCGGTGAAGCTTTCAACATCGTCCAGCACCTGGGTGATAATGGGCTTATCCGGGGCGGTGATATCGGGCGCTTGCGCTGTAGTTGGCGGGCTGACGTTGTTGGCGCTGTCGGTGGCGGTGACGGTAACCTGTTCGCCGTTGGTCTGTGCGGGGGCGAGGGGAAGGGTAAAATGACCTTCGCCATCTGCTTTGCCGCTGCCGAGCGGCGTGCCGTCCGGCGTGGTGATCGTAATGGAGCTACCCGGTTCGGCGGTGCCGCTGATACTGGCGCCATCCTCACTAATTACCACGTTTTTCGGCATTTCTGGCGCGGTACTGTCCGGCGCGTCGACCGTCGCGGCGGCGCTTTCGTTGTTCGCTATATCGGTGGCGGTAGCGATAAGCGCCTGGCCGTTAGTCTGCGCCGCATTCAGCGGAACGATAAATTGTCCGTTGCCGTTAGCGACGGCGCTGCCAAGTACGGTATTGCTACTGTCGCGGATAGTGACCGTTGCCCCGGCTTCCGCCTGACCGCTTACGGACAGACCGTCGGTCGCCACGATAAGACCGTTCGGTGCCGCAGGCGCAGTTTTATCCGGCGCGTTCAGCGTTTCTACCGGACCGCTATTCGCGGCTTTATCGGTAACGCTAATGCTTAATGTTTCACCGTTAATTTTCGCCGGGCTAATACCTATTGAGAAGGTGCCGTCGTCGCCTGCCGTTCCACTCCCGAGCGTATTTCCCAGGCTATCTTTGATAACCACAGTGCTGCCAGCTTCCGTAGTGCCGGTGAGTCTGTCGCCGACGTCGCTAACTGCCAGGCCTTCCAGCACCGGCGGCTGCGTGTCGATATCAATGGTAAAGGCGACGGACTGCCCGCTAGTGCCGCGATCGTTGGTCGCGGTAGCGGTAAAGACATGGTCGCCATCGGCAAGCGCCAGCGAGGGGGTAAAGCTCCATTTGCCGTCAGCGTCAGCGACAATGGGCGGAAAGCTCGGAACAGGAAAGCCATTATCGTTAATCGATATCGTACTGCCTGGTTCAGCAGTACCGCTGAGGGTTGGGCGGTTATCATCTGTGGCATCGCCATTTTTCAACAGCCCGGTAACGGCGCCAGCGTCATCCGTCACGGTAAGGATAGTCGGCTGGGCAGGATACTGTGAGTCAGAAGCGGTAAACTCTGTGGCGGGGCCGATGTTACCGACGGCGTCCTGAATACGCGCTTCCAGACGCTCGCCGTGGGTCTGGGCCGGATTCAGCGTGATGCTGAAGTGGTTATTTTCTCCGGTAATCGTGGAGCCCAGGTAATTTCCCGCCGGGTCATAGATCGACACGGTACTGCCAGCTTCAGCGGTGCCGCTAACGGTTGTGCCGTCTTTCGCGACATTATCAATGATAGCGGCGTCCGGCGGCGTGGTGTCCACAATGATAGTAGGCGTTGTCGTCACGCGGCTTGCGTTTCCGGCTTTGTCGCTCTGTTCGACGGTAAAGGTATGTTCGCCATCGCTTAACGGCGTAGTCGGCGTAAAGGTCCAGCGTCCATTTTCGTCTACGGTAGCGCTGCCGATAACGGTTGAACCCTCTTTAATCGTGATGGTATTGCCTGCCTCTCCCTGCCCGGAAAATAGCGGTTTTGCCTCGTCAGTCCGGTCATTATTCTGTAGCGGTCCGGTGAGCAAACCGGTGTTATCGGCCATCAGTTCAACGCGTGGAGCATCGGGGCTGAGTGTGTCGATAGTCAGCGTAAAGCGGGCTGATTCGCTACTTTCGCCTTTAACGTTAGTCGCAATGGCGGTGAAATGATTTTCCCCATCCGCTAGCGCGCTGGTAATGGCAAAATGCCAGTTTCCGCTGGTATCAACTGTTGTTGAGCCTATTTCCTGACCATTGGCGTAAATATGGATGACTGTGCCTGCGCTGCCGGTGCCCTCCAGAGTGGGGGTATTGTCGTTCGTAAACTGATTATTGCTCAGCGTGCCGGTGAGGGGAGCGGCATCATCGATAGCGGCGGTGATAACCGGTGTATCGGGGAGAGGAATGTTGGGCGCATCAATGGTTGCGGATGGGCCGGTATTGCCGGCATCGTCAGTCGCAGTCACGGTAAGTTGTTCGCCGCTAATCTGTGGCGCTGTCAGATCAATACTAAATTTACCGTCGCTATCCGCTTTGCCCTCGCCAACGACGTTGCCTGAGGGATCTTTGATGGTAATGAGACTGCCCGCTTCGGCCTCGCCGCTCACCGTTTTTCCGTCCGCTGAAATCAATAATTCGCCGGGAGCGAGAGGCGGGGTAGTATCTACAGGATTACTGCTACCTGGAGTATTGCCGTTAGGGTTACTGCCGCCGGGATTGCTGTTATCAGGGGGATTACCGTCAGGATTGGTGTTATCGGGGGGCGGATTATCGCCATCCGAATGATGGTGGGAATCGCCGCCGCCGGAAGACGCGATAGCGGCAATGCCGCCAGCCGCCACCGCGCCAGCCAGTACCCACGGCCAAACGGCGCCGCCTGCTTCATGGGAAGCGCCGGAAGTGACCAGCAGCTCATTAATATCAGCGATTTGTTCAAAATGTAGCCCGGCTTGCGGATTTTCCACCCACCATAACGTGCCATCGTTTTCCGCCAGTACCAGCTGGCTTGCGCCCAGATCGTTGGTAACGTAAAAGTTTTTAATCGTGATCGTTTCGCCGGAATGGAGCCTCACCACCAGATCCTGATTAATGCGCGTAAGTTGACTAATTTCATCCCGGGCCACTGATAATTTAACAATTGAAGGCGCGTTAAGAGTGACCGCTGAGGATTCCAGAGTGGTGGAGACGCCAGTCAATTTCGAAACCACGGCGAGTAGACGCATAAATTAGCTCCTGATGGATTTGCTCTGTGTATTAATTAACGGGCACGACGTTCAGGGCAAAATGCGTAGACGAGCCTTCCCGTTTATCGTGAGAGATGAATTTCCGTAGCCATATTCTTTTTTATGAGCGTAGGTGAAGGTCTGGTTTTCTCGTCGAATAACCATTTGTTTTTTGTGCCTGACTAGTGCTTTCGTATTAGATGATATAGTCAGAAAAAAATCTTTCTGCAAATTAAGATCTATTGATAAAGGTGTTAGTGCGTCTGAAATATAACGGAGTTTGTGTTAAGGAGAGGTAGGGTGGGCTAACAATGCATGATAATTTTTTATTTATCTTTATGTTTTATAATGAATTTTAATTTTTTCTTCTTTTTCTCTTTTAACATAAAAACAATACTTTTTGTGAAGGTATTCAGCAATATTAAATTTTATAAAAATCATTTGAAGTATTGTGTTATTAGGCTATAAAAATTTTTTAAACAAAGAATATATTCTTGTTGTGGTGTGGTATTTATTGCTATTGATAAGCGTCAGACACAGAGAATATATTTTCGAGGCATGCATGAGATATGAACATTGACCAGCTTCATACTGAGAAGCTGGTCACAAAAAATGTCTATTATCGGCCTGCATTTTTCATAATGCGTGCTTTATCCAGTTGCCACTCACGTTCTTTAAGATCGGAACGTTTATCATGTTGTTTTTTACCTTTCGCCACGCCGATCTTCACTTTGCACCAGGCATTTTTCCAGTACAGAGAAAGCGCGACGACAGTATAACCTTCACGATTAATACGGCCATACAGCGAATCAAGCTCACGCTGATTTAACAACAGTTTGCGGGTTCGGGTTGGGTCGCATACGACATGTGTCGAGGCGACCGCCATCGGCGTAAAGTTTGCGCCAAACAGCCAGGCCTCGCCATCTTTGAGGATAACGTAACTGTCGCCGATATTGGCTTTTCCTGCGCGCAGAGATTTTACTTCCCAGCCTTGCAGGGCGAGACCAGCCTCGAACTCTTCTTCGATAAAGTATTCGTGCCGGGCGCGCTTATTCAGCGCGATGGTGGCTGAGCCCGGTTTATGTGCTTTTTTCTTCGTCATAAGTGTCGTGAATTCATAGGTAATCTGATATCGAAAACACCCCATTACGTCCTGATGAGGTGCAAAAATCTATCTTAGCATGAGTTGGGCTATGCACGCACAATTAAGGCATGACGGTTGGGGACAGCATTTTTTTTACTCGCTGATAAGTGGTATTATTTACACGATTTATGTTGATGGGAATTGCTATGCCTCAGATTAGTCGGACTGCTTTAGTCCCCTACAGTGCGGAACAGATGTATCAGTTAGTGAATGACGTGCAATCGTATCCCCAGTTTTTGCCTGGGTGTGTTGGCAGTCGTGTCCTGGAGTCATCGCCAGCACAGATGACGGCGGCTGTTGACGTGTCGAAGGCGGGTATCAGCAAGACGTTTACGACGCGTAATCAGCTAACGCGTAACCAGAGTATTCTGATGCATCTGGTGGATGGCCCCTTTAAAAAGCTGATCGGCGGCTGGAAATTTACCCCGCTCAGCCCCGAGGCGTGCCGCATTGAGTTTCAGCTTGATTTTGAGTTTACCAATAAACTCATTGAGCTGGCGTTTGGTCGTATATTCAAAGAGTTAGCGTCCAACATGGTGCAGGCGTTTACGGTTCGCGCCAAAGAGGTTTACCGTGCCGGATAAACTTGTGGTTGAAGTGGCTTATGCGCTGCCGGAAAAGCAGTATTTGCAGCGCGTAACGCTGGAGGAGGGCGCGACGGTCGAAGAGGCGATTCGCGCTTCCGGCTTGCTGGAATTGCGCACGGATATCGATCTGGCGAAAAATAAAGTAGGTATCTACAGTCGTCCGGTAAAACTCACCGATACGGTGCAGGATGGCGATCGGGTTGAAATTTACCGTCCCTTAATCGCCGATCCAAAAGCATTACGCCGCCAGCGTGCCGAAAAATCGGCTGGCAGATAATTAGCCTCTTTTGCCGGATAACGGTGTGAAAGCCGTACCACACCTGAAGCACAGGCGTGCCTGTAAGCCAGATAAACGTAGCGCCATCAGGCAAATTCGTACCAAATGGCGGGGGAGAGGTTTGCAGGCCTGATGAACGTAACCTCATCAGGCGGTATCACAAAATTACTTCGTCAACGCCGGTTTGTTATCAATATTGGTTAACACGCCGCTGCTGTTAAAGGTGAGCGTCAGAGTCTGCTGCGTCACGTTCTCATGTCCTGGCTGCTGGCGGAAGACATAAAACCAGGTGTTCGTACCAAAAGGATCGGTCATCATCGGCGTGCCTAAAGCATACGCAACCTGTTGTTGCGTCATACCAACACGCACTTTGGCGACATCCGTAGGTGTAAGATAGTTCCCCTGATTGATGTCAGGTCGGTAAACCACTCGCTCCAGAGTGGAACAGCCTGCGGTCAACATCAGGAGTACTGCTGCGGCAGCAGTCAGCGTTTTACAGCGCATAGTGATTGGGTTCCTTTTCGGGCCTGAGCAGTACGTGGCTCATATTAATATGCCGATGATAATAGACCTTTCATCACTTTAAAACCTTTTGCTGTCGGGTCTTACGGCGTTTTTGTTGTGAACTCAGACCTTCGGGAGATAAAAAAGTTTACGCCGCCAGCAGTTCTTTTGCGTTTGCCAGCGTATTACGCGTAACTTCACTTCCTCCCAACAGGCGGGCCAGTTCCTGTAAACGCGCACGTTTATCCAAAGGTTGCATATGGGTTTCGGTCATTGCCCCGTCTGTTTCTTTACTGACAAAGAAGTGCTGGTGACCGCACCCGGCTACCTGTGGTAGGTGAGTGACGCACATCACCTGAGTGGATTCGCCAAGCTGACGCAGGAGTTTACCGACCACGGCGGCGGTTGGGCCGCTGATGCCAACATCAACCTCGTCAAAAATTAGCGCCGGCGTTTCCATTTTGCGCGCGGTAATCACCTGAATAGCCAGCGCAATGCGCGACAGTTCACCGCCAGACGCGACTTTAGCGATAGGCTGCAGCGGCTGACCCGGGTTTGTCGTCACTTTAAACTCCACGCGATCGGCGCCGTCGTTGCTCAGATGATGCTCATCAAATTTCACGTCGATAGTAAACAGACCGTGCGGCATCGAAAGTAAATGCATACTTTCAGTGATCAACTGCCCCAGCTCCTGGGCGTAAAACTGACGCTGTTGATGCAGCGCTTGCGCCGTTTCCAGCGCTTGTTGGTGATGCTTATTAACCGCCAGCGTCAGCGTTTCCAGCGAATCGGCCTGATCGTCGAGCTGCTGCTGTTCTTCGAGCAGTGACTGATAAAGCTGCGGCAGCGCTTCCGGGCTGACGTGATGTTTTCGCGCCAGCGAAATTTGTTTAGCGATGCGCTGTTCAAGCTCAAACAGGCGATTGGGGTCTAAATCCAGACGCTCGCAATAGTGGCGTAATTCATCGCTGGCTTCGGTGAGTTGGATAGTGGCTTCTTCCAGCATATCCAGGATGCCGGAAAGCTTGCTGTCCATACCCACCAGCTCGCTAACCAGTTGTTTTGCGCTATATAACTGGCTTTGCAGGTTAACGTCTTCGCCGTCCGCGAGTAGCGCCAGAGCGTTCTGGCTGGTCGTAAGCAACTGCCCGCTGTTGGCCAGCCGTTTGTACTCTTCGTCAATTTGCTCGAATTCGCCGGCCTGCGGATTAAAGTCGTTCAACTCTTTTAACTGATATTGCAGCAGTTCCGCGCGCGCGGCGCGTTCCTGACTTTGTTGCTGGTGATGGGCGAGATCGCGGCAGCTTTGATGCCATAATTGGTAGTGGGCAGCCATCTGCTGCGCTAAAGCGGCTTCGTTGGCATAGCTATCCAGCAGCGATTTTTGCTGTTCGGGTTTGGTCAGCTGCTGGTGCGTATGTTGACCATGAATTTGAATCAGCAACTGACCGAGCTCGCGCAATTGAGATAGGGGCACAGCGGTGCCGTTAATAAAGCCCCGTGAGCGGCCATCGCTGCTGATAACGCGGCGAAGTAAGCATTCGCGACCTTCTTCAAGCTGGTTTTCTTCCAGCCAGCGCAATGCCGCAGGCGTGTCTTTCAGCGCAAAGCGGGCACACAAATCGGCGCGGGTCGCTCCGGTACGGACCATATCGGCCTCAGCGCGACCGCCCAGACACAGACCCAGGGCATCAATCGCAATAGATTTACCCGCGCCGGTTTCACCAGTAATGACGGTCATTCCGCTCTGAAAATCGATCTCAAGCTCACGAACGATAGCAAAATTGCTGATGGTCAGTTGCGCCAACATAGCTGTTTTCCTGTATGAAAAACCATGACTGTAATTAAATACAGTATAAACTGGTTTTTTATACAGTAAAGAGGCTAACGTAAAATTAGAATAATTTTTTTGACCAGCCGAGTTTTGTGCTTAATGTATTGAAATAGCTATAGTCTTTGGGATGTATCAGGTTGAGATGGTAGTCGCAGCGGCGAATCAGCACATCTTCTCCTTCCTGAATAGGCAGCGCTATCTGACTGTCGCAGCTAATTTCCAGATCGCTACGGCGATGCGAAAAACGCAGACGAATCGTGCTACTGCTGTTAATGACTAACGGGCGCGCCGACAAGGTATGCGGGAACATCGGCACCAGGGTGATGGCATCCAGTGAAGGGGTCAGAATAGGGCCGCCTGCGGAGAGCGAATAGGCGGTGGAGCCGGTCGGCGTAGAAATGATCAGACCATCAGATCGCTGTGAAAAAGCGAAGGTTTCATCAATATAAACCTCGAATTCGATCATATGCGCCACTTTTCCCGGATGCAGCACCACTTCATTAATGGCTGTGCTGATACGCTTCTGGCGGTCCTGTTGGCAGACCTGCGCTTCCAGCAGAAAACGTTTTTCGGAGATATAGCGTCCTTCCAGCACATCCGATAATTGTTGCAGGGCGTTGTCCGGATCGAGATCGGTCAGGAAGCCAAGATTACCGCGGTTAATGCCAATCACATTGATGTCATAACGCGCCAGCGTACGCGCTGCGCCAAGCATATTGCCGTCGCCGCCCACAACTACCGCCAGATCCGCCTGTTGACCAATTTCCGCCAGCGTGCCGGTTGGCACATTTTTTAGCTGTAATTCGTGGGCGATTTGTTGCTCCACAATGACCTCATAACCCTGATCGCATAGCCAACGGTAGAGCATTTCATGTGTCGTGAGTGCGGTGGGATGACGCGGATGCCCCACAATGCCGATACACTTGAAATGATTATTCATTTTTCTGAGGTCCTTGTAGCGAAGATTGATGACAATGTGAGTACTTCCCTTGAAACCCTGAATCTGATCCCCATAATAAGCGAAGTTAGCGAGATGAATGCGAAAAAAAACGCGGAGAAATTCATGAGTAGTAAAGAACAGAAAACGCCTGAGGGGCAAGCCCCGGAAGAAATTATCATGGATCAGCACGAAGAGGTTGAGGCAGTTGAACCAAACGATTCTGCTGAGCAGGTGGATCCGCGCGATGAAAAAATTGCGAATCTGGAAGTTCAGCTTGCCGAAGCCCAGACTCGCGAACGCGACACCGTGTTGCGTATCAAAGCGGAAATGGAAAACCTGCGCCGCCGTACTGAACAGGATATCGAAAAAGCGCATAAATTCGCTCTCGAGAAGTTCGTCAACGAATTGCTGCCGGTAATCGATAGCCTGGATCGCGCGCTGGAAGTCGCAGACAAAGCCAATCCGGATATGGCGGCAATGGTCGAAGGGATTGAGCTGACGCTGAAGTCTATGCTGGATGTGGTGCGTAAGTTCGGCGTGGAAGTGATTGCTGAGACCAACGTGCCGCTGGACCCGAACGTGCATCAGGCGATTGCGATGGTGGAATCGGAAGAGGTTCCGGCAGGCAATGTGCTGGGTATTATGCAGAAAGGCTACACGCTGAACGGTCGTACCATTCGCGCGGCGATGGTGACTGTAGCGAAGGCGAAGTAAAAGTCTAATGGCCGATGTAAAGTCGGCCATTTTTTTAGCTTAAAAAATCCTGCACTTCCAGCCACGGCGTGTTGAAATCCTCTATTTTTTATATTCGCTCATTGGCAGAACGACCACATTATAGGTGTCAGATCCTTCATTCAGATCAAAAATCTGGAAGCCCCTCTTATTGAGTTCGGTCTGGATGCGTTCAAAGATCTCGTCAAGGTAACGGTCCCCGGCTTCACAGACATCGGAGATTTCATCCTCTTGGGTTATTTCGACAAGAAGATTTCTTAATTCCTCAGAATCCGTCAGGTTTTTTGTGAGTTCATAAAAGCGATCTGCGGCAAAATTAGCCAGTTCGCCTTCTTCATCTTCACCTTTCCAGTCAACGAGGTGAATAAATCCTTCGCCGCGTAGAACTTGTAAAAATGCCTGTGCCAGCTCGTTATTTCCGAGATCGCCACCGCTACAATCCAGGACGTCTTGCAACCCATATTCGTCTTCATCTTCGTCTTCAAAGATTTCAGGTTGCGTCGAAAGTTGAGAGAAAATAGTGGGCCATAAGGTTGGGTTGTGCGATAAAAAAACGTTGGCGACGACGTTGAGGTCGTCTGCAAAATTCTTATCCCATTCAATTACATAATCTTCTGACATAACATCAATATCCTTTCTGAATGCCTGAAAAGACATTATTGCATTGTTAAGTAAATGGCAGGAATTGATGGAATCTTAAAAGACGGCGATAAAAAAGGCGAACCGGAGTTCGCCATTGTGTTACTCCGCCACACTCTCGCGCAGCGGTTTTACCGGTACAACCTTTACCTGCTTAATCATATTTTCCTGTACATCGAGAATATCGATATCGTACTGCTCAATGCGCACGCGCGTGCCAGCAACCGGAATTTCCTCCAGCGCCTCCAGAATCACCCCGTTGACGGTGCGCGCGTCATCTTCCGGCAGGTGCCAGTTAAACGCTTTATTGATTTCCCGGACGTTGGCGGTACCGTCAATAATGACCGAACCGTCGTTTTGCGGCGTGACCTCTTCCGCCAGTGTCGGCGACATCGATGTGGTGAAGTCGCCAACGATCTCCTCGAGAATATCTTCCACGGTGACCAGCCCCTGGATATCGCCATATTCGTTGACGACCAGTCCGACTTTCTTTTTATTGCGCTGAAATTTAATCAGTTGCGTACTGAGCGGCGTACCTTCCGGGACGTAATAGATTTCATCGGCGGCGCGCAGCATCATCTCTTTGGTGAACTCTTTTTTCTCGGCCATTAACCGCCAGGCTTCACGCACGCGCAGCATACTGATGGCGTCATCCAGCGAATCGCGATAGAGCACAATGCGTCCGTGCGGCGAGTGGGTGAGCTGCCGCTCGATAGACTTCCAGTCGTCATTGATATCGATCCCGATAATTTCATTACGCGGCACCATGATGTCATCCACGCTGACCTTTTCCAGATCGAGAACCGACAGCAGCATATCCTGATTGCGGCGAGAGATTTGCGAACGGGATTCATGCACGATAGTGCGTAATTCCTCTTTGCTTAACGACCCGCTGACCACGATGTCCGTTTTAATTCCCATCAGACGCATCAGCAGGCGGGTGATGGTGTTAAGTAACCACACCAGCGGCATCATCAGTATCTGTAACGGCGCCAGCAGGAAGCTGCTGGGATAGGCCACTTTTTCCGGATAGAGCGCGGCGATAGTTTTGGGCAGGACTTCGGCAAAAACTAACACGACAAACGTCAGTACCCCGGTGGCGATAGCCACGCCGGCATCGCCGTAAAGCCGCATACCCACAATCGTGCCGAGCGCCGAGGCAAGAATGTTGACCAGGTTATTGCCAATCAGCACCAGGCTTATCAGTCGGTCGGGTTTACGCAGTAATTTTTCTACCCGTTTTGCCGAGCGATTACCTTGCTTCGCCATATGGCGTAAACGGTAACGGTTTAGCGTCATCATTCCAGTTTCGGAACCGGAAAAATAGGCCGAGATGACCACCATGATGATTAATATGATAATCAGCGTGGTGGTGGAGATGTGTTCCAGGGGAAACTCCTTTAAAAGCTTAGCTTACAAATTGCTGTAATATGCGGCTACCAAAATAGGCCAGCGTCAGAATACCCGCGCCTGCGACGTTAAACCACACGACCCGACGACCCCGCCAGCCTTCATGGTAATGCCCCCACAGCAGAACGATATAGACAAACCATGCCACGATAGAGAGCACGGCTTTATCAATATTTTCAGTACTGAACAGGTTATGCATGTAAAACAGGCCGGTACACAGAGTAAGGGTCAGCAGTACGACGCCAATCTGCGTGATATGAAACATTTTGCGCTCAATGCTCATCAATGGCGGCATTTCATTACTAAACGCCAGCTTTTTGTTCTTCAACTGATAGTCGATCCACGCCAGTTGTAGCGCATACAGCGCGGCGATTATCAGCGTCGCGTAAGAGAAAAGCGACAGACCGATGTGCACCATCATGCCTGGGGTCGCTTCCAGATGCGTAATATATTCATTAGGCATGAACGTGGCGAAGGCCAGGTTAATCAGCGCAAAAGCATAGACAATGGGCAGAAGTAGCCAGCCGCGATTACGCGACGCGACAATGGTCATCACCGTGCAGATCATCAGGCTGACCAGCGAACCGACATTCAGCAGGCTCAGGTTTTGTCCACTGTCGCCGCCGGGCAGAATACGCGATTCCAGCGCGACAGCATGGCACACCAGCGCGATGACCGCAGAAAGAATAGCCATACGCCGCCAGCCGCTGTTTTTTTGCAACAGTCCGGGAACGATCAGCGCGAGGCTGAAGGAGTAGGCGACAAGGGCAAGTAAAGCAAAAACGGGCATAGTTGTGTCGACAGTTGACCAGTGAGAAAGAGAAGCAGTATAGCGTTACGTGACCGCAGCTCCAACCGTTGCATAACAACAAAGACGGCTTCATGGTATACTGTGGCGAAATTCTGTAACTGTGTCGCTGCGGCGACCAACCGTTTCCACCCCAGGCGAGAGACAATGTTTGATAATTTAACCGATCGTTTGTCGCGCACGCTGCGCAATATCAGTGGCCGTGGGCGCCTTACTGAAGACAACGTTAAAGAGACGCTGCGCGAAGTGCGCATGGCGCTGCTGGAGGCTGACGTTGCGCTGCCGGTAGTGCGTGAGTTCATCAATCGCGTAAAAGAGAAAGCGGTTGGTCATGAAGTTAACAAAAGCCTGACCCCAGGGCAGGAGTTCGTCAAGATTGTCCGTAGCGAACTGGTTGCGGCAATGGGCGAAGAAAACCAGACCCTGAATCTGGCTGCGCAGCCGCCAGCCGTAGTATTGATGGCGGGTCTGCAGGGGGCGGGTAAAACCACCAGCGTCGGTAAGTTGGGTAAATTCTTGCGCGAGAAGCACAAGAAGAAAGTGCTGGTCGTCTCTGCCGACGTCTA
This sequence comes from Salmonella sp. K21076, assembly GCF_039650795.1. Lineage (NCBI taxonomy): Bacteria > Pseudomonadati > Pseudomonadota > Gammaproteobacteria > Enterobacterales > Enterobacteriaceae > Salmonella > Salmonella sp. K21076. Next base: position 16,720 of record NZ_JBCLYA010000041.1, on the reverse strand, counting down.
TCGCCCGGCGGCGATCAAACAGCTCGAAACGCTGGCTGAGCAGGTTGGCGTGGATTTCTTCCCGTCTGATGTCGGCCAGAAACCGGTTGATATCGTCAACGCCGCGCTGAAAGAAGCGAAGCTCAAATTCTACGACGTGCTGCTGGTGGATACCGCCGGTCGTCTGCACGTTGACGAAGCGATGATGGACGAAATCAAACAGGTCCACGCTTCTATCAAGCCAGTAGAAACGCTGTTTGTCGTCGATGCGATGACCGGTCAGGATGCGGCGAATACCGCAAAAGCCTTTAACGAAGCGCTGCCGTTAACCGGTGTGGTGCTGACCAAAGTTGATGGTGATGCGCGTGGCGGTGCGGCGCTCTCTATTCGTCATATCACCGGCAAGCCGATTAAATTCCTCGGTGTCGGCGAGAAAACCGACGCGCTGGAGCCGTTCCACCCGGATCGTATCGCCTCGCGTATTCTCGGCATGGGCGACGTACTGTCTCTTATCGAAGATATCGAAAGCAAAGTTGACCGCGCACAGGCTGAGAAGCTGGCGACCAAACTGAAGAAAGGCGACGGTTTCGACCTGAACGACTTCCTGGAGCAGCTCAAACAGATGAAAAACATGGGCGGTATGGCCAGTCTGATGGGCAAATTACCGGGCATGGGGCAGATTCCGGACAACGTTAAATCGCAGATGGATGATAAGGTGCTGGTGCGTATGGAGGCGATCATCAATTCGATGACGCTGAAAGAACGCGCGAAGCCGGAAATCATTAAAGGTTCCCGCAAGCGTCGTATCGCGCAGGGCTGTGGGATGCAGGTGCAGGACGTTAACCGCCTTCTGAAACAGTTCGACGACATGCAGCGCATGATGAAGAAAATGAAGAAGGGCGGGATGGCGAAGATGATGCGGAGTATGAAGGGGATGATGCCGCCTGGTTTTCCAGGCCGCTAATTTCCCGGCTAGGCTCACTTGCTATTTCGGCACCGGGGTGTGCTAGCCATCCTCACGTACTGCGTGGCCGCTAAAACAAGGGTATAAGGCTATCTTGTTTGCCATTTTAGCCCCGGGGTGTGCTCGAAATGCTCACGTACTGCGTGTACGCTCCGCTTTCTGCGCGCACGCCGGAGCTAAACTGGCTGCACCGATATACGCCTTTTATCCCTTGTTTCGTGTTCAGTAGCAAGATGCTGATTGCATTTTCCCCAGAAATCAGTAAAATTTTCGGGCTTTTAATATGACGCCGGGCTCCGTTCCTCGATGAGGCCCGGTTGTTTTATTCACACAAGAGGATGTTATGGTAACTATTCGTTTAGCTCGTCACGGCGCTAAAAAGCGTCCGTTCTACCAGGTTGTTGTCACCGACAGCCGTAATGCACGCAACGGTCGCTTCATTGAGCGCGTTGGTTTCTTCAACCCAATCGCTAGCGAAAAAGAAGAAGGCACCCGCCTGGATCTGGATCGCATCGCTCACTGGGTTGGCCAGGGCGCAACCATTTCCGATCGCGTTGCGGCGCTGATCAAAGAAGTAAAAAAAGCAGCTTAATCTGTCACGGTGGTCATGATGAGCAAGCAACTCGCCGCACAAGTACCCGCTGAACCGGTTGTACTGGGGAAAATGGGTTCTTCATACGGTATCCGTGGTTGGCTCAGAGTGTTTTCCTCCACTGAAGACGCCGAAAGCATTTTTGACTATCAGCCCTGGTTTATCCAGAAGGCGGGTCAGTGGCAGCAGGTACAGCTGGAAAGCTGGAAGCACCACAATCAGGATCTGATCATCAAGCTGAAAGGCGTTGACGATCGAGATGCCGCGAATCTTCTGACCAATTGCGAAATTGTCGTGGATTCCTCGCAACTTCCTGCGCTTGAGGAGGGAGACTACTACTGGAAAGACCTGATGGGTTGCCAGGTAGTCACCGCTGAAGGCTACGATCTCGGTAAAGTTATCGACATGATGGAAACCGGGTCGAATGACGTTCTCGTCATTAAGGCGAACCTGAAAGATGCATTTGGTATCAAGGAACGACTAGTACCGTTCCTCGATGGGCAGGTTATCAAGAAAGTCGATCTCGCTACTCGTACTATCGAAGTAGACTGGGATCCTGGTTTTTAAACCACCGGATAAACGGTAATAAATGGCGTTATGGGGATTGGCTTGTGTTTATTGGCATCGTTAGCCTGTTTCCTGAAATGTTCCGCGCAATTACCGATTACGGGGTAACTGGCCGGGCAGTAAAAAAAGGCCTGCTGAACATCCAAAGCTGGAGTCCTCGCGACTTCGCGCATGACCGGCACCGTACCGTGGACGACCGTCCTTACGGCGGCGGACCGGGGATGTTAATGATGGTGCAACCCTTGCGGGACGCCATTCATGCAGCAAAAGCCGCGGCAGGTGAAGGCGCTAAAGTGATTTATCTGTCGCCTCAGGGACGCAAGCTTGATCAAGCGGGCGTTAGCGAGCTGGCCACGAATCAGAAACTCATTCTGGTGTGTGGTCGCTACGAAGGCGTAGATGAGCGCGTAATTCAGGCCGAAATTGACGAAGAATGGTCAATTGGCGATTACGTTCTCAGCGGTGGCGAACTACCGGCAATGACGCTGATTGACTCCGTCGCCCGGTTTATACCGGGGGTTCTGGGGCATGAGGCATCAGCAATCGAAGATTCGTTTGCTGATGGGTTGCTGGATTGTCCGCACTATACGCGCCCTGAAGTGTTAGAGGGGATGGAAGTACCGCCAGTATTGCTGTCGGGAAACCATGCTGAGATACGTCGCTGGCGTTTGAAACAGTCACTGGGCCGAACCTGGCTTAGAAGACCTGAACTTCTGGAAAACCTGGCTCTGACTGAAGAGCAAGCAAGGTTGCTGGCGGAGTTCAAAACAGAACACGCACAACAGCAGCATAAACATGATGGGATGGCATAGGCCCCCGAATATCAGTTTACCCAGGATAAGAGATTAAATTATGAGCAACATTATTAAGCAACTTGAACAAGAGCAGATGAAGCAGAACGTACCTTCCTTCCGTCCGGGCGATACCGTGGAAGTGAAAGTATGGGTTGTTGAAGGTACCAAGAAACGTCTGCAGGCATTCGAGGGCGTGGTTATCGCTATTCGTAACCGCGGTCTGCACTCTGCATTCACTGTTCGTAAAATTTCCAACGGCGAAGGCGTTGAGCGTGTCTTCCAGACTCACTCTCCGGTAGTTGACAGCATTGCTGTTAAACGTCGTGGTGCTGTTCGTAAAGCTAAACTGTACTACCTGCGTGAGCGTACTGGTAAAGCAGCTCGTATCAAAGAGCGTCTTAACTAAGAACGCGCTTTCGCAACATCCGAAAGCTTGTAGAAAAGAAGGGGCTGGCATTACGCTGGCCCCTTTTTTTATGGGTTGCTCCACGCCATAGACGGTTGCATGATTAAGCTGGGTCTGTGGTATCAACGCTGAGTCAGAAACGGCCTGGCCCGTTCCTTAGTTTAGCGAGCGTTCTGCACGCCGGTGTTTAGCCTGATACATATTTCGATCGGCCAGTTCTTGTAGTTTTTCGGCAGTGGCATGTTCCCATGTCAGCGCAAAGCCAATACTCAGGGTCATCGTTATTCGCTGGCCGTTATGCAGTTCAAAAGGTCGATTAAACGCCTGGGATAGTGCTGCGCAAATACGTTGTACTTCATACTCCGAATGTACACCGTAAAGCACCATCGCAAATTCATCGCCGCCGAGTCGGTAAGTCTGATAACGGCTACCACCGAATTCCGCTAATCTTTTGGCAACCTCTATAAGTACGCGGTCGCCTGCCGCATGTCCCCAGGTATCATTAATATATTTAAAGTTATCGCCATCCAGAAATAACAATGCCGAACTGCTACGAGCGGAATTGTCCTTCATCAGCGCGTTAATACAGCTGCGAAATGCCGCGCGATTGGCAAGCCCCGTCAGCGGATCGTGCAACGCGGTACGTAGTAATTGTGCATTTTTAGCCTGAAGCCGTAGCTGCCATTCTTCCATCTCATCCAGAAGGCTATTGAAATCCTGCGCAAACAGGTGAAATTCCGCAATACGCTCATCAGGTACCCGGCGTGAAAAATTTCGGTTAGTGCGAACGTCGTGTACAATTTCAGTAATATTTTGTAGCGCATCCACAACGCCATTGTGTAAATAACGCGTGAGTAGCAGGGCAATGCCGGATGCTAGCAGAATACATCCTGTCAGCACTGCCAGCGATAGCCAGATAAAATGACCAATAAGGCTGTCGCGGGCGACAAGCCGTACTTCGCCGATAGCCCTGCCGTTGTGCCAGACGGGTTGCGATACCGGCAATGGAAAAAGCCAGTGGCTAATTAAGCCGATGAGCTTATCGTCTGCGGCTCGCGCATCATATCGCCATGAGGCGATAGTACGGCCATTTTTATCGCGGACCTCCGCCGCTGAAAATTGTCCCTGGCGTCCCAGTGTGGCGAGCGTTTCCGCTGCGGCCGCGCTATCGGAAAATACCAGTGCCGCTTCAAGGCTATGGGCCATTGTGGCGGCGGTCAAATCGAGATTCTTTTGCGCATACTGTTTGAGCGTAAGGACAGACGCAACGCAAATTAATAGCCAGATCAATGTCATTGTAAGCAGCACGCTGATTATACTAATCCGCCGTAGTGTGCGTTTAAATGTTGGTCTGGACAGAGAAAATTCCTTATTCATGCTTTTGATTCCGTGCAAGCATTAATACTTCTGGATTCACTCTCACGCCGCTATGCGAGAGGGAGTCCAGGTTGACGGAAAATTTGACTTCATCATTGTTAATGATCAGACAAAATGCGCTGCCAATAATACATTCGGTATTTTGCTCGGCAATTAATAACAAGGCATTAACTGGATAATGACGCGTTAACTCCACCTGATAAGCTGGCGATTCATTGCCAAAGTAAAAACCATCACAGCGGGCGCTCAGGGCTTCTTGTGTGGTACGGATGACAAGCGGTTGATAAGGGAAAGCCCAGTTAGCCTCTTCGCTAAGTACCCTGACAAAACGCGCAGATGAAAATATGCATAGCCTTGGCGGCCCGGATAACGCTGGCCAGTGTGTATAACTGACGATACCGGAGACAATGGCGCGTACGGATTTCTCTTCTTCCGTGACACATTGAGCATACAGAGGCAAGCTTGCTAATAATAGCGATAACAGAAGGATAAATCGGTGAGAAAAACGCATTAACAAGTCCCCACCATCTTCAGTCGTAAAACATTAAAATACATCCGTGATTGTTTGTAGCAAAATAACATTATTTTGCCATATCGTCATTATGTCTTATTGATAATATGAATAATTTAAGTGGCATCCCTGATATTAAATTCTTGTGATAATGGTATTAATCACCCTATATCAGAAAGTAAAATTATGCGTGCGGAGAAAAAATAATCAAAAAATAGCGAGCATCGCTCATTTTACCGCTTTTCTGAAGCTGGGAATAAAATAATTCACTTGTTGTGTAAAGTTTTTGATACGAAATTGAGAGGTTTAATCGACGATTTAGCACTATGTAAAGTTTATTTTACGTAATATGGATTGAAATCTTTACTTTTTGTGGTATGGTTTAAACATCCTCGTGGAGGATCAACTATCGCAAACAAGAAAAGACAGGATCGCCATCATGCAAAAAGACGCGCTGAATAACGTACGTATCACCGATGAACAGGTATTAATGACGCCGGAGCAGCTTAAAGCGGCCTTTCCGTTGAGCCTGGCGCAGGAAGCGCAGATAGCGCAGTCCCGGGGAATCATTTCTGACATTATTGCCGGGCGCGATCCGCGTCTGTTGGTGGTATGCGGTCCTTGTTCTATTCACGATCCTGAAACCGCTCTGGAATATGCCCGTCGATTTAAAGCCCTTGCCGCAGAGGTCAGCGATAGCCTCTATCTGGTAATGCGCGTCTATTTTGAAAAGCCGCGGACTACCGTCGGCTGGAAAGGGCTGATTAACGATCCTCACATGGATGGCTCATTTGATGTGGAAGCCGGGTTGAAAATAGCGCGTCAGCTACTGGTGGAACTGGTGAATATGGGGTTGCCATTGGCGACCGAAGCGTTGGATCCGAACAGCCCGCAATACCTGGGCGATCTGTTTAGCTGGTCGGCGATAGGCGCGCGCACAACCGAATCGCAAACCCACCGCGAAATGGCGTCTGGTCTTTCTATGCCGGTCGGCTTTAAAAACGGCACGGATGGCAGCCTGGCGACAGCGATTAACGCCATGCGCGCCGCTGCGCAACCTCATCGTTTTGTTGGCATTAACCAGGCCGGTCAGGTTGCGTTATTGCAAACCCAGGGAAATCCGCATGGCCATGTGATTCTGCGTGGCGGCAAAGCGCCAAACTATAGCCCGGCAGATGTCGCTCAGTGTGAAAAAGAGATGGAACAGGCGGGGCTACGTCCTTCGCTGATGGTAGATTGCAGTCATGGTAACTCCAATAAAGATTATCGCCGCCAGCCAGCCGTTGCCGAATCTGTGGTTGCGCAGATTAAAGATGGCAATCGTTCAATCATTGGCTTAATGATTGAAAGTAATATTCATGAGGGTAATCAGTCTTCCGAACAGCCGCGCAGCGAAATGAAGTATGGCGTTTCCGTCACCGATGCTTGTATTAGCTGGGAGATGACCGATGCCCTGTTACGTGAAATTCATAAAGATTTGAGCGGCCAGCTGGCGGTGCGCGTCGCATAAGAGGTTGTTATGGTTGCTGAATTGACCGCGTTACGCGATCAAATAGATGATGTCGATAAAGCGTTGTTGAATTTACTGGCTAAGCGCCTGGAACTGGTTGCCAAAGTCGGCGAGGTGAAAAGCCGTTTTGGCCTGCCTATTTACGTGCCGGAGCGTGAGGCCTCTATGCTGGCTTCACGACGGGCGGAAGCAGAAGCGATCGGTGTCCCGCCCGATCTCATTGAAGATGTCCTGCGCCGGGTAATGCGTGAATCTTACTCCAGCGAAAATGATAAGGGGTTCAAAACGCTTTGTCCTTCTCTGCGTCCGGTCGTCATTGTGGGCGGCGGCGGACAGATGGGGCGTCTGTTTGAAAAAATGCTCACGCTGTCGGGCTATCAGGTCCGTATTCTGGAACAACAGGACTGGCCGCGCGCCAGGGACATTGTCGCCGATGCCGGAATGGTGATCGTCAGCGTGCCGATTCATGTTACTGAACAGGTCATAGCGCAACTGCCGCCCCTGCCGTCCGACTGTATTCTGGTCGATCTGGCATCGGTGAAAAGCGGTCCGTTACAGGCAATGTTGGCGGCCCATGATGGCCCCGTGCTGGGCTTGCACCCGATGTTTGGCCCGGACAGCGGGAGCCTGGCGAAGCAGGTGGTGGTCTGGTGTGATGGGCGTCAACCGGAAGCGTATCAGTGGTTCCTTGAGCAAATCCAGGTGTGGGGCGCGCGGTTGCACCGAATTAGCGCTGTCGAGCACGATCAGAACATGGCTTTTATCCAGGCGCTGCGCCACTTTGCTACCTTCGCTTATGGGCTGCATCTGGCGGAAGAGAACGTCCAGCTTGAGCAGCTTCTGGCGCTATCATCGCCGATTTATCGACTGGAGCTGGCGATGGTCGGGCGTCTGTTCGCCCAGGACCCGCAGCTGTATGCAGACATTATTATGTCGTCGGAGCGCAATCTGGCGCTTATCAAGCGTTACTATAAACGTTTTGGCGATGCGATCGGGTTACTGGAACAGGGTGATAAGCAGGCTTTTATCGACAGTTTTCGCAAAGTTGAACACTGGTTTGGCGATTATGCCAGACGCTTCCAGAATGAAAGCCGTGTGTTATTACGTCAGGCGAATGACAGCCGACCATAATGATGACATCTATACTAAAAGCCAGCTTTGCTGGCTTTTTTCGTTTAAGGAACCGTTATGACTACGCCGCACCTTTTATTTGATTATGTCGGACATTTACCAGAATGCCCCACATGGAGCGAGGATGAAAGCGCGCTGTATTGGACTGATATCCTGGAACAGGAGATCTATCGTTACCATCCGGCGAGTGGGACGCATAGCGTGCTGGCGTTTCCGGAAGAGGTAGGCTGTTTTGCCTTGCGTGAGCAGGGCGGATTTATTGTGGCCATGCGTCATGCTATTTGGCTGGCCGATAAAAATGGATTATTGCAGCGTAAGGTTTGCGACAATCCCTCTAATACGAAACTGGCGCGTTTCAACGATGGCGGCACTGATGGCGATGGCCGTTTTTATGCCGGAACGTTCTGGGCGCCGGGTGACTATAATGGCGCGTTGCTGATGCGGATCGATCATGACCTGACGGCAAAAGTGATCCAGTGCGGTATCCAGGGACACAACGGCCTGGCGTTCAGCCCGGACAACCAGTGGATGTATACTTCCGATACGCCGAATGGCGTGATATACCGCACGTTACTTGATAAGCATGGCGAACCGGGCAAGCGTGAACTTTTTCGCCATTTTGGCGAAGGAGAAGGACTTCCCGACGGCGCGGCGATGGATAGCGAAGGGTGCTACTGGAGCGCGATGTTTGACGGCTGGCGCGTGGCGCGTTTCTCACCGCAAGGAGAGCAGCTGGAAGAGTACCGGTTGCCGGTACGTTGTCCGACGATGGTTTGCTTTGGCGGCGCAGATATGAAAACGCTGTTTATTACAACTACCAGAGAAAATATGTCTGCTCAGGAAGTGGCGGATTATCCGCTCTCCGGCGCCATCTTCACCCTGCAGGTAGCCGTCGCAGGGATGAAGAAAAGCCGTTTTATTGAACGTCAGGCAGGTTCTACCGGCACGACGTTTTCGCTGGGATAGCAGCCAAGCACTTTCATTGAGCGCGTGATCTCGCCCAGCTCTTTTAGCGCGCTTTGCATTACCTGCGACTCCAGGTTCGCCTGAATATCGAGATAAAACATCTCTTCCCACGGATTGCCGTGAATGGGGCGCGACTCCAGTTTCGTCATGATGAGATTGTGGTTACGCAGCACCAGCAGCGCTTCGACCAGCGCGCCAGCTTGCTGCCCGGTGGCGATTAACAGAGTGGTTTTTGCCGGAACCTGATCGGAAACGTTGATGGCTTTGCGCGCCAGTACCAGAAAGCGGGTGATATTCTGTGTCTGGTTTGCGGCGATGCGTTCCAGCACCTGTAAACCGTGCAACATGCCGCCTGCCTCGCTGCCGAGCGCCGCGACGCGCGGAGAGTTTGCCTGCGCGACTTTTTCCATCGCTGCCGACGTACTCTCGGTATAGTCGATTTTCCAGTGCGGATAGCGGCTCAAAAATTTACTGCACTGCTGAAACGGCTGCGGATGGCTGTACACCGTTTCGATGGTATTCAGATCCGTAGCGCCGGAAACCAGCACGCAGTGATCGATAGTGACGGTCATCTCACCGACAATCGACAGACTGGTGTGTTGCAATAAGTCGTACACATCGTTGATAGCGCCGGAGTTGGTGTTCTCTATCGGAACCACGGCGTAATCGGCCTGGCCGGTTTCGACCTGATGAAAAATATCGGTGAATTTTGCGCAACCGCTCTCAATAAATTGCTCAAAATGGCGTGCAGCATACTGGCGCGCCGCGAGATGAGAATAGGAGCCTTTCGGCCCAAGAAACGCAATACGTGCCGAATGAGGGTGAGTATTATTCAGATGTTGTTGCAGCAGCGCCTGCTGAGTAAGCACGGAGTCTTCAATGATAAGCTGGAACAGACGGGTAATGTAGTGTGCGTCGAGATGGTGGGCTTTACCGAGATGGATGAGTCTGTCCAGCAGCGCGCGTTCACGATCGATATCCCGAACCGGACGATGCGACAGTAGTTTTGCTTGTCCCACTTCAATCGCCAGCGCGCGTCGTTTTGCCAGTAAGGCCAGTAACTCTTCGTCTAAAGCGCTGATTTTATCTCGCAGCGCCAGTAATGGGTTTTCCGATGTCATAGTGTTGCCTTTTTTGTTATCAATAAAAAAGGCCTCCCGGTGGGGGAGGCCTTCTTGTTCGTCTTCGCATTCTTTATCACATGACGAAACGCCTCCCGGTCAGGGGAAGATAAAAAAGAATGCGAAGAAAAACCGGGTGAGCTTCATAACTGTTTCCTTTGTGTACGTAAGTACAGTACCCGTACTGTTTTAATCCTGTCAACAAAAAACGCGCCCGAAGGCGCGTTGGCGATACACTCAATGTAAGGGACTACTCTTCTTCTGCTTCGACGAAGCTGGCATCTTTCACCGATGCGGTGGCACGACGGGCTTCGCCTTTGTGCTGCACTTTATTGAGCTGCCGTTCCAGCTTGTTGATCAATTCATTAATAGCGGTGTACATATCTTCGTGTTTTGCGCTGGCGACCAGATGTCCGTTCGGTGTATTAATGGTGGCGTCAGCAATAAAGCCCTGTGGCTCTTTAGACAGAATGATATGAGGATTAATCAGGTGAGTTTGCCATTTTTCCAGTTTGGCGAGACGGTCTGCGACATGTTGGCGGATTGCCGGAGTAATTTCCATTTGTTTACTGGTAATGTTCATTGTCATAAATTTTACCTCTTGTCTTTCCCGTCTTGGTGATTCCAGCATACCGTTCTTAATGTCAAAATGTGTGATGTAAATCACATTATTTTGTCACTTTTTGTCAAGGCGAACTTTTTGTGAGGCATCGCAGGAAGAAGCGATCTTTTACTTGAGGAATGGCTGAAAGCAGGCCATATTTGACTGGATGCGTTGCAGTGAAATCATTTCTGTTGCATCAGATATCGAATAAAAAAACGGCAGCCGGAAGGCTGCCGTTTTGCTTGTTGGTATTGCTTCAGGTGTTTTTGCTGTTAGCGGCAATAATTTTCGCGACTTTGTCAGCCTGCGCATTCAGCTGCATCTGACGATAGGCGTTTTCCATCAGCGGCAACGCATCGCGCGTGGCCTGCGTATCAGGATAATTGCGTAGCATACCTTCTACCCGGTTTACGACCGCAACCCATGCGCCGCGCGCGGTATAGTACTCTGCGACGGAATATTCATATTTCGCCAGACGGTCTTTCAGGAATACCAGACGCTTAGTGGCGTCGGTGGTGTACTGGCTATTAGGATAGCTGCGTACCAGTTTCGAAAAGTCATTGAACGCCGCCCGCGCATGTTGCGGATCGCGATCGCTGCGATCGACGCCAAAGAAACCCTGCAGCACGCTATCATCCAGCGCCATGTTCGTCAGGCCGCGCATGTACATGACATAGTCAATATTAGGGTGCGTTGGATTAAGACGCATAAAACGATCGATGGCGGCCTGCGCTAGCGGCAAATCGGCGTTTTTGTAATAGGCGTAGATAAGATCCAACTGCACCTGCTGAGAATACGGTCCGAATGGATAACGATTATCTAACGCTTCCAATTGCGTTATTGCCTGTTTCCAGTTACCGTCCTGCAGCTTTTGCTGAGCAGTCGCGTAGATTTCATTCGGCGGATTATCGGGCACCTCTTCCTTTGAACCCGAGCAACCCGCCAGAAACAGGCTCAACGTGGCTGCTGCCACCAGATATTTCATGCGCGTCATGACGTTTTGACTTTCCTCAAAATGTTTTACGGGAGATTCTCTGTTCCTGCTCCCGGTTAAGACCAGCTACAATAGCACACTATATTAAACGGCAAAGCCGTAAAACCCAACGTTAAACGAAGAAGCTGTATATGGCACAACGAGTACAACTCACCGCAACGGTCTCCGAAAACCAACTCGGTCAACGCTTAGATCAGGCTTTGGCCGAAATGTTCCCGGATTATTCACGTTCGCGTATAAAAGAATGGATTTTGAATCAGCGCGTGTTGGTCAATGGTCAACTTTGCGATAAGCCAAAAGAAAAAGTGTTAGGCGGCGAGCGGGTGGCTATTGATGCGGAGATCGACGAAGAGATTCGTTTTGAAGCGCAGGATATCCCGTTAGATATTGTTTATGAAGATGACGATATTCTGGTTATCAACAAACCACGCGATCTGGTGGTACATCCTGGCGCGGGTAACCCGGACGGTACGGTACTGAACGCGTTGCTACATTATTATCCGCCGATTGCGGATGTCCCGCGCGCGGGCATTGTGCATCGTCTGGATAAGGACACGACGGGGCTGATGGTGGTGGCCAAAACCGTTCCGGCGCAAACGCGCCTGGTGGAGTCTTTGCAGCTGCGCGAGATCACCCGCGAATATGAAGCGGTCGCGATCGGACATATGACGGCGGGAGGAACGGTGAATGAACCCATCAGTCGTCACCCGACCAAACGTACCCATATGTCGGTGCATCCTATGGGCAAACCGGCGGTGACCCACTACCGCATTATGGAACATTTCCGTGTGCACACGCGTCTTAGGTTGCGTCTGGAGACCGGGCGTACGCACCAGATCCGCGTGCATATGGCGCATATTACGCATCCGTTAGTGGGCGATCAGGTCTACGGTGGTCGTCCACGTCCACCGAAAGGCGCATCGGAAGAATTTATTTCCACGCTGCGTAAGTTTGACCGCCAGGCGCTGCATGCAACGATGCTGCGTCTCTACCATCCTGTATCGGGTATCGAAATGGAGTGGCACGCGCCGATTCCACAAGATATGGTGGACCTTATCGATGCGATGCGCGCCGATTTCGAAGATCATAAAGATGATGTGGACTGGTTATGAATGCACTGATTGTCCCGCAGTGGCCGCTGCCGAAAGGCGTCGCAGCCTGTAGTTCTACCCGTATTGGTGGGGTGAGTTTATCGCCTTACGACTCGCTGAATCTGGGCGCGCATTGCGGCGATAACCCGGAGCATGTTGAAGAGAACCGCAAGCGTCTGTTCGCGGCGGGCAATCTGCCTTCGAAACCTGTCTGGCTTGAACAGGTTCACGGTAAAAATGTATTGAGGCTTACCGGAGAACCTTATGCCTCCAAACGTGCGGATGCGTCTTACAGCAATACGCCAGGAACCGTCTGCGCGGTAATGACGGCAGACTGCCTGCCTGTGCTATTCTGTAACCGTGAGGGGACAGAAGTGGCGGCGGCTCATGCGGGCTGGCGCGGATTATGTGAAGGCGTACTGGAGGAAACTGTCACCTGCTTTGCTGACAAACCAGAAAATATCATCGCCTGGTTAGGTCCGGCGATTGGCCCGGCCGCGTTTGAAGTGGGGCCGGAAGTGCGTGACGCATTTTTAGCAAAAGATGCGCAAGCCGATAGCGCATTTTTGCCGCACGGGGAAAAATTTCTGGCGGATATTTATCAGCTTGCACGCCAACGTCTGGCGAATACTGGCGTTGAACATGTCTATGGCGGGGATCGCTGCACCTTTAGCGAAAGTGAGACTTTCTTCTCTTATCGTCGCGACAAGACGACAGGTCGTATGGCAAGTTTTATTTGGCTGATATAACCTAAAGAATCAAGACGATCCGGTACGGGTAACTTTCTTTTCACATAATTCAGGTCATTCACCTTGAATAATTGAGGGATGACCTCATTTAATCTCCAGTAGCAATTTTGACCTGTTATGGGAGGAGTTATGCGTCTGGATCGTCTTACTAACAAATTCCAGCTTGCTCTTGCCGATGCCCAGTCGCTCGCGCTGGGGCACGACAACCAATTCATCGAACCTCTTCATTTAATGAGCGCCTTGCTGAACCAGGAAGGGGGATCGATACGTCCTTTATTAACCTCCGCCGGCATTAATGCTGGCCAGTTGCGCACTGCTATCGATCAGGCGCTGAGCCGTTTACCGCAGGTGGAAGGCACCGGCGGCGACGTACAGCCTTCTTCGGAACTGGTACGCGTACTGAACCTTTGCGACAAGCTGGCGCAAAAACGGGGGGACAATTTTATTTCGTCAGAGCTGTTTGTTCTGGCGGCGCTTGAGTCTCGCGGCACGTTAACCGATCTGCTGAAATCAGCCGGTGCGACTACGGCCAATATCACTCAGGCAATTGAACAGATGCGCGGAGGTGAAAGCGTGAACGATCAAGGGGCTGAAGACCAACGTCAGGCCTTGAAAAAATATACCGTCGATCTGACCGAGCGGGCTGAACAAGGTAAGCTTGACCCGGTAATTGGTCGTGATGAAGAAATTCGCCGTACCATTCAGGTATTGCAACGTCGTACTAAAAACAACCCGGTGTTAATCGGTGAGCCAGGCGTAGGTAAAACCGCCATTGTTGAAGGGCTGGCGCAACGTATTATCAACGGTGAAGTACCGGAAGGCCTGAAAGGCCGTCGCGTGCTGGCGCTGGATATGGGCGCGCTGGTGGCCGGGGCGAAATATCGCGGCGAATTTGAAGAGCGTCTGAAAGGCGTGCTGAACGACCTCGCAAAACAGGAAGGCAACGTCATCCTGTTTATCGACGAGCTGCACACCATGGTTGGCGCAGGTAAAGCTGATGGCGCCATGGATGCCGGTAACATGCTGAAACCGGCGCTGGCACGTGGGGAACTGCACTGTGTGGGCGCCACCACGCTGGACGAATATCGTCAGTACATCGAAAAAGACGCGGCGCTGGAACGTCGATTCCAGAAAGTGTTCGTGGCAGAGCCGTCGGTGGAAGACACCATTGCGATTTTGCGTGGTCTGAAAGAGCGTTATGAACTGCATCACCATGTGCAGATCACTGACCCGGCGATTGTGGCGGCGGCAACATTATCTCACCGCTATATCGCCGACCGTCAGTTACCGGATAAAGCTATCGACCTCATCGATGAAGCGGCATCCAGCATTCGTATGCAGATTGACTCGAAGCCGGAGGAGCTGGACAGGCTCGACCGCCGCATTATTCAGCTCAAACTGGAACAGCAGGCGTTGATGAAAGAGTCTGACGAGGCGAGTAAAAAACGTCTCGATATGCTGAATGAAGAACTGGACGATAAAGAGCGTCAGTACTCTGAGTTAGAAGAAGAGTGGAAAGCGGAAAAAGCGTCGCTCTCTGGTACGCAAACTATTAAAGCGGAGCTGGAGCAGGCGAAGATCGCCATCGAGCAGGCGCGTCGCGTTGGCGACCTCGCGCGAATGTCTGAACTGCAGTACGGCAAAATTCCGGAGCTGGAAAAACAGCTGGAAGCCGCGACCCAGTCGGAAGGTAAAACCATGCGTCTGTTACGTAACAAAGTAACGGATGCGGAAATTGCCGAAGTGCTGGCGCGCTGGACCGGTATTCCGGTTTCCAGAATGCTGGAAGGCGAACGTGAAAAACTGTTGCGTATGGAACAAGAGTTACACAGCCGTGTGATCGGGCAGAATGAAGCCGTTGAAGCAGTATCGAACGCCATACGCCGTAGCCGCGCGGGGCTGTCCGATCCGAACCGTCCGATTGGTTCCTTCCTGTTCCTTGGGCCGACCGGGGTCGGTAAAACCGAACTGTGTAAAGCGCTGGCTAACTTTATGTTCGACAGCGACGACGCGATGGTGCGTATCGACATGTCTGAGTTTATGGAGAAACACTCCGTGTCTCGTTTGGTCGGGGCGCCTCCAGGATATGTCGGCTATGAAGAAGGCGGTTATTTGACGGAAGCGGTGCGCCGTCGCCCTTATTCCGTCATCTTGTTGGATGAAGTGGAAAAAGCGCATCCGGATGTATTCAACATTCTGTTGCAGGTGCTGGACGACGGTCGACTGACTGACGGGCAGGGGAGAACGGTCGACTTCCGTAATACGGTGGTCATTATGACTTCTAACCTCGGTTCCGATCTCATTCAGGAGCGCTTTGGCGAACTGGATTACGGTCGAATGAAAGAGATGGTGCTGGGTGTGGTTAGCCAAAACTTCCGTCCGGAATTTATCAACCGTATTGATGAAGTTGTGGTATTCCATCCGTTAGGTGAGCAACACATCGCTTCTATTGCTCAGATCCAGCTGCAGCGTCTGTACAAACGTCTGGAAGAACGTGGTTATGAAATCCATATCTCCGACGAGGCGCTGAAACTGTTGAGCGCCAACGGTTACGATCCGGTCTACGGGGCGCGTCCGTTAAAACGTGCTATTCAACAGCAGATCGAAAACCCACTGGCGCAGCAAATCCTGTCTGGTGAACTGGTTCCTGGCAAAGTGATTCGCCTTGAAGCCAATGATGATCGTATTGTGGCAGTGCAGTAAGTCACAAATTTGAATAAAACGGGCCCTAACGGGCTCGTTTTTGTTTAAAAACCAGGCAAAAATAGGCTTTTGATTCAAATGTTGTTTGAAAAGTGAACGGTTGAGCTTTTTTTTGCATTTAGGTCTTGTCAGGCTCTAATAACTCCCTATAATGCGCCACCACTGACACGGAACAACGGCATACAGGCCGCCGGGTCAGGAAGACTTCGTTAAGAAGTCTGTGAGAAAAGCGAAAATAAACGCTTGACTCTGAAGCGGGAAAGCGTAATATACGCCACCTCGCGACGGTGAGCTGAAAGCCGCGTCGCACCTGCTCTTTAACAATTTATCAGACAATCTGTGTGGGCACTCGAAGATACGGATTCTTGACGTCGCAAGACGAAAAATGAATACCAAGTCTCAGGAGTGAACACGTAATTTATTACGAAGTTTAATTCTTTGAGCATCAAACTTTTAAATTGAAGAGTTTGATCATGGCTCAGATTGAACGCTGGCGGCAGGCCTAACACATGCAAGTCGAACGGTAACAGGAAGCAGCTTGGCTGCTTTGCTGACGAGTGGCGGACGGGTGAGTAATGTCTGGGAAACTGCCTGATGGAGGGGGATAACTACTGGAAACGGTGGCTAATACCGCATAACGTCGCAAGACCAAAGAGGGGGA
>NZ_JBCLYA010000040.1:0-2995 GCF_039650795.1 Salmonella sp. K21076 | reverse complement strand
TGGCGGCGGAGTATTGCCAACGCCGGACGCAAAGCAGACGGCACTGGTAAATGAGAAACGCCGGGCTGCGCTGAATATGCTTTATATCGACCCGCAGAACAGTAGCCAGATTATTGCTGAACAGGTGATCCCTGAAAACGAGGGCGGTTGGTGGATACGTGAAGTGGGCCTGTTTGATGAGTCCGGGGCATTGATTGCCGTGGGAAACTGCCCGGAAAGCTATAAGCCGCAACTGGCTGAAGGCAGCGGGCGTACCCAGACCGTGCGCATGGTGCTGATTACCAGCAGCACGGACAATATCACCCTGAAAATCGACCCTGCCGTAGTGCTGGCAACCCGCAAGTATGTGGATGATAAGGTACTGGAGCTGAAGGTGTACGTGGATGACCTGATGGCAAAACATCTTGCCGCACCGGACCCGCATTCACAGTATGCACAGAAAGAAAGTCCTACGTTTACCGGGACACCCAAAGCGCCAACGCCAGCGGCGGGGAATAACACCACGCAGGTTGCGACCACCGCGTTTGTTCAGGCTGCACTGACGGCTATTATTAATGGTGCGCCAGCCACGCTGGACACGCTGAAAGAAATAGCCGTAGCCATTAACAATGATCCGAAATTCAGTACCACCATTAATAATGCGCTGGCACTGAAAGCGCCGCTGTTGAGTCCGGCACTCACCGGAACGCCAACAGCCCCCACGGCGGCGCAGTCGGTCAACAATACACAGATTGCCACTACGGCTTTTGTGAAATCGGCGATTGCGGCAATGGTGGGTTCTGCACCTGCGGCACTGGATACACTGAACGAACTGGCGGCGGCGCTGGGGAATGACCCGAACTTTGCCACGACAATGCTTAATGCACTGGCAGGTAAACAACCGCTGGACAATACGCTGACTAATTTGAGTGGAAAGGATGTAGCGGGTCTTCTCGCATACCTTGGTTTGGGAGAAGCGGCAAAACGGAATGTGGGCACAGGAGATAATCAGATACCGGATATGGGAGCATTCGCTTCTGGTTCGGGATGGTTCAGGCTACCAGGTGGATATATTGTTCAGTTTGGCACTTTTTCAGGAAACACGACCCGCTTTATCAGTGGACACTTCCCTATACCATTCCCTAATCAGCCGATGGTTTCAGTCAGTGTTATGTCTGATAACGTTCAGTCAGACCCGTCGATTCCTGCTCCGCAGGTTTTGTCTGTAAATTTTGAACATATCAGTAATTCAGCGTGGCGTGTGGCAACCAGTGATATCTCACAGCAATACAGATTCAGTTATATTTCGATAGGACGGTAGAAATGCAGAAATATATTTTCAGCGCCGATAAAAATGCGTTTTTCCCTGTGGAGCTTAAAATCGCTTATCAGGAATCCGGCGAATGGCCCGATGATGGAATCGAAATTGACGACACTGTTGCCGCCGAATTTATGAAGGAAGCACCAGAAGGAAAATACAGAGGTGTCATCGACGGAATGCCTGCATGGATTGATATTCCACCGCCAACTCATGAGGAACAAATTGCCGCAGCCGAACTGGAAAAGCAGCAATTGATTAATCAGGTCAACGAATACATAAACAGTAAGCAATGGCCTGGTAAAGCGGCGATTGGTCGCCTGAAAGGTGAGGAACTGGCGCAATATAATTTGTGGCTGGATTATCTGGACGCACTGGAACTGGTCGATACTTCCGGTGCGCCAGATATTGAATGGCCTACGCCTCCGGCAGTTCAGGCCAGATGACGTCCGGCGCTGTGCTGGTATCTGTTGCCGTTACCGCGTCAATATAATCCAGCACAGCGTTAAGTCGGGTGTTTTCTGGCTGCGTCAGCTTCCGCCCGGCCTGTAATTTCAGTTGAATCAGACTGATGGAAGCCATTGCAGCATCAATCAGCGACTGGCGCTGTGCTTCTGCAGCTTCTACTGCGGCGCTATGCTGTGCCTCGGTATCCGTCACCCATTTCTCACCATCCCATTTATCGTATGGCGTTAACGGTGAAAGCGTGACATAACCGTCTTTGATGGCACCGATATAATCCACTGTAACAGCTGCGCCATTTTCAGTTGAGTAAACGGTCTCATTGCGATGGTCTTCTTCATGGCTCCATCCCTTACCCGTAAATACTGCCACTCTTCCCGGAATGTATTCGCCCGGGTCAATACCAGTGGAACAAGCGGGCATACTTACGCCAGTATTAATATATTCATCAGACCAGCCCGTATATTCAGACGTTACTGCATCATAATAATAACAACGCATATCACCCGGCACTGTAGCCAGCCCATTTTCATCAAAAACAGGTTTCATTATGCAGCCCTCACAATATAATTAAAGGCGATGTTACGTGGACGGTTTTCATTAGCTGTTGGCACGACACGAGAGGCGTCGAATCCAAGGTCATCGGTTTTGCCTATATCAGTTGTGTTATTCGGCATTCTCGCAGATCGTGTTCCTGCATCATAAAAAGCCCCTCTGATTGCATCAAAAGACATACCGATCCCGCCATCTGCGAATCCCTCAATATTTCTTATTGCATCCCCCTGTGAAGATAATAATTGTCGCCCGGCATCCACTCCACGTCCGTCATCCCAGCCACGAATAAATTCACCGCGTAAATCAGGCAATTTATTTGTCGGGTAAACCTTTGCCAGTTCCGGGTATTCTTCAGCAGAAAAAGCCGCACCATTGCATTTCAGCCAGCCTGTTGGCGGAGTGGCGGAAGGCCACGGAACAGGCACACCAACGGGTAATGCCGAACNTTTGCCAGTTCCGGGTATTCTTCAGCAGAAAAAGCCGCACCATTGCATTTCAGCCAGCCTGTTGGCGGAGTGGCGGAAGGCCACGGAACAGGCACACCAACGGGTAATGCCGAAAGTTCGTTTTTTTTTTCGTTTATGAAAATGCAGAGATAACGGCTAACTGGCATCATCTCCGGTTTTTATTCAGGGGGATGATCATGCTTATTGGCTATGTACGCGTGTCAACAAATGACCA
>NZ_JBCLYA010000004.1:0-143463 GCF_039650795.1 Salmonella sp. K21076 | reverse complement strand
TCCGTGGGATTCTGGTCTGAACCCCGCTGACCCGGCGGCCTGTGTGCCGTTGTTCCGTGTCAGTGGTGGCGCATTATAGGGAGTTATTTCTGCCTGACAAGAGGAAATTTAAAATAATTTCTCAAGTGCCTGGTATTTACCCAAAACGCCATTAAACCGCCAGTTTTTCGAGCGTTTCAAAGCCATAACGCTGTAAAACGGGTAATAATTGTTCAGCTCCTGGCGTCATTGCCATGCAATAAGCAATATTGGCATCGGTTGATTTCGCATCCGGCGCTTCATGTTCCAACAGCCAGGCTGTACGACGCGCTATCGCCGCGCCGGAATCCACTAACCGCGTCCCTTCGGGCAGGACTTGCAAAAGCTCGTCCCGTAATAGAGGGAAATGCGTACACCCCAGAACGACCGTGTCAGGCGGCTCCGGCATTCGTAGCCATGGGCGTAATATACGGCGCAGTTCTTCCAGCGATACCGAATCGCCATGTAATTTAGCTTCCGCCAGTTCCACCAGTTCTGCCGACCCCAACATCGCTATCTGACATTCATTGGCGAAGCGCGCAATCAGCTCGTGAGTATAAGGACGTTTGACCGTGGCTCTCGTCGCCAGTAGCCCGACGACGCCATTGGCGGTAAGCCGCGCCGCTGGTTTAATCGCAGGCACAACGCCCACCACCGGGAAGGCAAACTTTTCACGTAATGCGGGAAGTGAGACCGTACTGGCGGTATTACAGGCAATCACCGCCAGTGAAAGGGGATAGCGCTGCTGTACCGCAGTCACAATCTCGACAACGCGCTCAACGATAAACGTTTCGCTCTTTTCCCCGTAGGGGAAAGCCACGTTATCGAAAGCATATATATAGTGGAGATCCGGCAGGAGCCGCCGAATCTCATCATAGACCGACAATCCACCGACGCCGGAATCAAATACCAGCACGGTGGGACGTGGTTCAGAAGGTGTAGCTGCCAGACAAGGTGTATTCTCGTCCTGCAGTTTGGTAGCCATAAACTGTCTCGTAATCTTTGTCGAACAGGTTGGCTATTTTACCACGAACTGTCAGATGTGAGGTGACCGGATATGCAACCGTAAGATCCCATAAACTGACGCCGCCCATTTTTACTGTCCGGTATGGGTAAGCGGAGTAATCCGAATCATAGCGGGAACCAAGGTATTGATATGTCACCCCCCAGTCAAAATCGTAAACGTCCCAGTCAAGTTGATATTTTGCCATCTGTTTGGAACGCCGGGGTAATGGCGTATCGGTAATCGCATTACGCGCATCAACGTAATCATAACTGACCGTATGCGTTAACGGTCCGGTATCGAAATTCGCCGTCGCCTCAATACCTTTAATACGCGCCTTACCTTCGTTGTAATATTTTTGCAGATGATCGTCATAATCGATCATGTCATTAATATCGTTACGATAACCTGAAATACGCCAGCTGACGCCAGCGGTGAGCCCTTCAAATGCGCCTTCCCACTGTTTACTCTTTTCAGGATTCAGGTTCGGATTACCGTAATACCCATACAGCTGGCCCAAATTAGGCGCTTTGTAGGAGGTTCCGTAGGAGGCAATAAAGCGATAACCTTCTATAAACTCCCATCCCGCGCTGGTTTGCCATGTACCGTGACGACCAAACTGGGAGTTGTCATCACTGCGCGCCGCCGCTTCCAGGGTGAAGTCACCCAACTGTTGTAATCCTGTCAGGTAAACCCCGGTATTACGCTGGTCATATCCCTCGGGCACATAGCCGGTACCTGGCGTGGTAGTCTGTTTCTGCCAGTCTACGCCCGCCCCAACATTACCGTGCCCCACAACCACACTGTTGGTCCATTGAACATTGTACTGTTTCATCTCATCCAGCGTGGCGGAGGTATCATACCGACCATAGTGCGGATCATAGTTGTAATCTTTACTGTGGCTATAGCTTGAAACTAGCTGAGACTGAATACGTTCGCCATTAAAGCGCAGCCCGGCGTCCCAGCTTTGGCTATAAAGTTTGCGTGTATCAATCAGCGGCGAGCCCGGCGAGTAATAGGCGTCGTAATCGGTACGGTTATCGTAGCCATAACCACGCACGAATCCGCTCCAGCGATCAGAAAAGGTATGCTCTAACGCGCCATAAAGCGTTTTACTCAAAAAGCCGTCCCGGTCAGGCTGCGCCTGCATCCCGGTACCGCCTTTCGCTACCACGTCAAACCCTTTGGTGTATTCGTAATCGCCGATCAACGTCGCCCGCGTGTTTTCGCCAAGTTGCTGTTGCGTCGAGAGGTCGTAATTCTGGTAGCTATTGCTTCCCCATCCAGCGGTTAATTCTGTGCCTGGGTTATCGCGCGTCGTAATGATATTCACTACGCCGCCGATAGCATCGGAACCATAAATAGCGGAACGCGGACCGCGAATATATTCAATGCGCTGTACCAGCGACACCGGGAACTGGCTGAGATCGGCGGACCCGCTCACGCCTGCTAAATTCAGACGCACGCCGTCAATCAATACCAGTACATGGCTGGAGTTGGTGCCGCGAATGAAAATGGAGGAGTTTTGTCCGGTGCCGCCGCTCTGCGCAATATCGACGCCAGGCAAACGGCGTAGAACATCATTTACGGAGGTCGATTGCCAGCGTTCAATATCCTGACGCGTCACGATGGTAACGGGCGCCAGAACCGCGCTGCGCGGCTGCTGAAAACGGTTGGCGGTGACAACCAGTGTATCCGGGCTAGTGTCCTGCGCCCAAGCTGAAAAGGCCGTGACGGAGAACGCCGTCAGCAGCGTAGCTTTTTTAATCATTGTAAAGCATCCACAATATAAGAAGGATGCCGCAGGCTTCATCGATAGTACGCGATGATGAAAAACCAGATGCGACGTTAGCCGGCAGGTCTTCGGGCTTGGAGGGTTATCCGTTGACTGGATAGCAGAAATGATGACTTCCCGCCGGAGGCAGTGTCTGCTTACGCTCTCATCTCACCTTTCCTTACCGCTGCGCGTCAGCTCCAGATTTTCACTGGATTCCCTATTAACTCACAGGACCGGCCCACGGATGCTACCGTCTGTCACAACACCCTGTCCAGACCGCGCATCACAAATCAGAAATCATCAATAGCTGGACATCCACTGAGCAATCCCTACAATCCCCGCGTACTTTTATTATTCAGGATGCGATATGACCCCCGAACATCTTCCGACAGAACAGTATGAGGCGCAGCTGGCCGAAAAAGTGGCGCGCTTGCAGAGTATGATGGCGCCGTTTTCTGGCCTGGTTCCGGAAGTATTTCGCTCGCCGGTCAGTCACTATCGTATGCGTGCGGAATTTCGCCTGTGGCATGACGGCGATAACCTGTACCACATTATGTTTGATCAGCAGACCAAAAGCCGGATTCGCGTTGACACCTTCCCGGCGGCCAGCCAACTGATTAATACCTTAATGAAGGCGATGATTGCCGGCGTGCGCGATAATCATGCACTGCGGCATAAGCTGTTCCAGATCGATTATCTCACGACCTTGAGCAACCAGGCGGTAGTGTCGTTGCTGTACCATAAGAAGCTGGACGAAGAGTGGCGTGAAGCCGCCACTGCGTTACGCGATGCTTTACGCGCGCAAGGTCTGAACGTACACCTGATTGGCCGGGCTACTAAAACCAAGATCGAATTGGATCAGGATTATATTGATGAGCGTCTGCCTGTGGCAGGTAAAGAGATCATCTACCGCCAGGTCGAAAACAGCTTTACGCAGCCAAACGCCGCCATGAATATTCAGATGTTAGAGTGGGCGCTGGAGGTGACGAAAGACTCAAAAGGCGATCTGCTTGAGTTGTATTGCGGCAACGGCAATTTTTCTTTAGCGCTGGCGCGCAATTTTAACCGCGTGCTGGCAACCGAAATCGCCAAACCGTCCGTCGCTGCCGCACAGTACAATATTGCCGCTAATCATATTGATAATGTGCAAATTATTCGCATGGCGGCGGAAGAGTTTACCCAGGCGATGAACGGCGTTCGTGAGTTTAACCGCCTGCAGGGGATCGACCTGAAGCGCTATCAGTGCGAAACCATTTTTGTCGATCCGCCGCGCAGCGGTCTGGACAGCGAAACAGAAAAAATGGTGCAGGCTTATCCACGTATTCTGTACATTTCCTGCAATCCGGAAACGTTGTGCAAAAACCTGGAAACGTTAAGCCAGACGCACACGGTGTCTCGCCTGGCGCTATTCGATCAGTTCCCGTATACGCATCATATGGAATGCGGGGTATTACTCACCGCAAGGTAAAATGTACGTCGGATGGCCGGTTATACCGCCATCCGGCATTCGCACACTACTCCGCGGTGTCCTGCTTGCGGTTACGCAGCTTAAAGCCAATCCAGAATACCAGAATCACCGACAGCACCGCCGGGAAGAAATTAGAGCCGATATCCGGATATTCTGCACGCACGACAGTGCTATACAGTAAAACGCCAAGAATGAAACAAGCGGCGGCCAACCCCGGCAAACCTACCGGCATAGTACGATTTTGGTAGCGCTGATGCAGGCAATATACCGTCAGTACCAGCGAGATAACCGGGAATACGGAGAACGGCACAATAGCGCTAAACAGCGCCGCGAATGTGCCGTTAATCGATAAGCCAGCGATGAGCGCCAGCAACAGCGTACCTTTATCTTGACCTGACTGTTTCATTACTCGTCCTTCACGTTATTCGGAATGATGTGCTATTTTCTCTTGCTCACGGCGATACCAGTAATACGCCCCTTTCGCAATCATGCGCAGTTGCAATACCAGCCGCTCTTCTAATTGCCGACGCTGTTCAGCGCCGATGTCCAACGCCTCTGCGCCCGCGCTAAAGACAATAGTCACCATCGCTTCGGCCTGGGCTTCAGTAAACGCGCGCGGCATATGGTTTTCGAGTTCCAGATAGTCGGCAAGTTCCGCAATAAAATGCTGAATCTCCCGCGCGACGGCGGCACGAAACGCCGCGGAAGTGCCGGAACGCTCGCGCAACAACAGACGGAAGGCGTTGGGATTGTTGCCGATAAACTCCATAAATGTAGAGACCGACGTGCGAATGACGCTGCCGCCTTTCGCGATACGCTGTCGCGCCTGACGCATCAACTGACGCAGCATCAGACCGCTTTCATCCACCATCGTTAGACCGAGTTCATCGACATCGCGAAAATGACGGTAAAACGACGTTGGCGCAATGCCCGCTTCACGCGCCACCTCACGCAAACTCAGGCTGGCGAAACTTCGCTCAGCGCTCAGTTGGCTGAATGCGGCTTCCACCAGCGAACGCCGGGTTTTTTCTTTTTGTTGCGCTCTAACACCCATCACAATGTCTGAATCCTTCCATATGCCTTATTCGGCACTATACCAGAGAATAAAAGTAACGGGTTCACACTGGATTGTGAATGATTGTTTACAGACAGTTTGTGCTCCGGCTTCGCAAAAAAGCACAACGATAATTGGGTTAAAGCTGGGCAAATGTTATCATCGTGTTTATTTTATGTATAAAAACAGGTGAGTAATACCATGCCACATTCCTGGGATTATGATGCAGTCGTCATAGGGTCAGGCCCCGGCGGTGAAGGCGCTGCAATGGGTCTGGTTAAGCAAGGAGCACGCGTCGCGGTGATTGAGCGTTATCATAACGTTGGCGGCGGATGTACCCACTGGGGCACCATTCCATCCAAAGCCCTTCGCCACGCCGTCAGCCGCATTATTGAATTTAATCAAAACCCGCTCTATAGCGACCACTCCCGTCTCCTTCGTTCTTCTTTCGCCGATATCCTTAATCATGCCGATAACGTGATTAATCAACAAACGCGTATGCGTCAGGGGTTTTATGAGCGTAACCACTGTGAAATCTTGCAGGGCAACGCCCATTTTATTGACGAACATACCCTGGCGCTGGAATGCCATGACGGCACGGTTGAAACCCTGACGGCAGAAAAATTTGTTATTGCCTGTGGTTCGCGTCCTTACCATCCCAATGATGTGGATTTCTCGCATCCGCGCATTTATGACAGCGACTCAATCCTGAGTCTCCACCATGAACCGCGCCACGTTATTATTTACGGCGCAGGCGTTATCGGCTGCGAATATGCGTCCATATTCCGCGGTATGGATGTGAAAGTGGATCTGATCAACACCCGCGATCGCCTGCTGGCCTTTCTCGATCAGGAGATGTCCGACTCTCTCTCTTACCATTTCTGGAATAGCGGCGTGGTTATTCGCCACAATGAAGAGTATGAGAAAATCGAAGGCTGCGATGATGGCGTCATCATGCACCTGAAATCCGGCAAAAAACTGAAGGCTGACTGCCTGCTCTATGCTAATGGCCGTACCGGTAACACCGATTCGCTGGCGCTGGAGAATATTGGTCTGGAAACAGACAGCCGTGGACAGCTCAAAGTCAACAGTATGTACCAGACCGCCCTGCCGCACGTCTATGCGGTGGGCGACGTGATTGGCTATCCCAGTCTGGCCTCCGCCGCCTACGATCAGGGGCGTATTGCAGCGCAGGCGCTGGTGAAAGGCGAAGCGACCGCGCATCTTATCGAAGATATCCCCACCGGGATTTATACCATTCCGGAAATCAGTTCTGTCGGCAAAACCGAGCAGCAGTTAACGGCAATGAAAGTGCCTTACGAAGTGGGCCGCGCGCAGTTTAAGCATCTGGCGCGAGCGCAAATCGTCGGCATGAACGTCGGCACGCTAAAAATTCTCTTTCACCGCGAAACCAAAGAAATTCTGGGGATTCACTGCTTTGGCGAACGCGCCGCCGAAATTATTCATATCGGCCAGGCGATCATGGAGCAGAAAGGTGGCGGTAACACCATCGAATACTTCGTTAACACCACCTTTAACTACCCAACCATGGCGGAAGCTTATCGGGTTGCGGCGTTGAACGGCTTAAACCGCCTGTTTTAACGCCTTGTCGAAATGTCCATCCATTGCGCCACGGATGGCCTCTGCCAGTTGCTCATAACGGCTACGCAGCGGCGATCCCGGGCGATAAACCAGCCCCACGGTACGACGCGGCTCCGGCTTAATGCATGGCAGATAAACCACGCCGTCGCGCTTACGCTCCTGCGGTACGGCCAGCGCGGGGAGTAGTGTAATACCACTGCCCGCCGCCACCATGTTGCGCAGCGTTTCCAGACTGGTCGCCCGGAAATGGGTATCTTCATCCGCTCCCGCTTCAAAACAGAACCCCATCGCCTGATCGCGCAGACAGTGGCCATCTTCCAGCATCAGCAATTTCTCGCCCGCCAGATCGGACATCGGCACGCGATCGCGATTCGCCCACGGATGATCTTCATAAATAGCCAGCATCATGGGCTCATCAAACAGCGGCACTTCGATAAACGCCTCGCTCTCTTTCACCAGCGCCAGAATAGCGCAGTCAAGCTTGCCGCTATCGAGTTGCGCTAACAGCTGGTGCGTTTGCGCCTCATGCAGATACATTTCCAGCTTCGGGAAAGTCTGGTGCAACATTGGAATGATAAGCGGCAGCAAATAGGGACCAATTGTTGGGATTAAACCAATATGCAGCGGGCCGGACATCGTCTCGCCTTGTTGGCTTGCCATCTCCTTGAGCACCTTGACCTCACGCAGTACGGTACGCGCCTGATCCACCAGCAGTAAGCCCGCCTGGGTAAACAGCACCTTACGGCTCGTACGCTCCAGCAGCATAACGCCCAGCTCATCTTCCAGCTTACGTATTTGCCCACTAAGGGTTGGCTGGCTGACGTGACAGGAGTCCGCCGCTCGCCGGAAATGGCGATGTTCGGCTAACGCCACCAGATATTCAAGATCACGAATATTCATTATTCATCCTCCGTCGCCACGATAGTTCATGGCGATAGGTAGCATAGCAACGAACGATTATCCCTATCAACCTTTCTGATTAATAATACATCACAGAACGGAGCGGTTTCTCGTTTAACCCTTGAAGACACCGCCCGTTCAGAGGGTATCTCTCGAACCCGAAATAACTAAAGCCAACGTGAACTTTTGCGGACCTCTGGTCCGCTTTTTTTTGCGTAAAAAAGCCCGGCGTCGCTGATGCTCGGCCGGGCAGTATTACCTGATGGCGCTACGCTTATAAGGCCTACAACGCGAGGCGCACCTTCGCATCGTCGATGGCCTGCGCCACCTGCTGCGGAGAAACGCCGCCTTTTGCCGCCCGTTTATCCAGACACGACTGCAAAGACAATATCGGATACACATCGTCGCCAATCACGCGGCTGAATTTCTGTAAATCGGCCAGCGGCAACGCTTCCAGCGGCTTACCCTGGCGAATAGCTTCTACCACAGCTTCGCCGACAATATGGTGCGCTTCGCGGAACGGCACGCCTTTCGCGACCAGGTAATCCGCCAGCTCGGTGGCGTTGGCATACCCCTGTTGCGCCGCGTCCTGACAACGTGGGCGTTTCACCTGAATACCGTCCAGCACCAACGCCGCCATATGCAGGCAGTCAAGCCAGATATCGAGCGCATCGAACAGCCCTTCTTTGTCTTCCTGCATATCTTTGTTATACGCCAGCGGCAGACCTTTTAAAGTCATCATCATGCCGGTTAGCGCCCCTTGTACGCGACCGCACTTACCGCGAATCAGCTCCAGCGCGTCCGGGTTTTTCTTCTGCGGCATTAACGATGAACCGGAAGTCACGCGGTCAGAAAGCTCTACAAAGCCCGCTTCACCAGAATTAAAGAAAATCAGATCTTCCGCGAAACGTGACAGATGCACCATGCCGATAGCCGCATCAGAAAGCAGTTCCAGTACGTGGTCACGATCGGACACGCTGTCCAGGCTGTTGCGGGTCGCAGACGTGAAGCCCAGCCAGCCTGCCAATTGTTCACGGTCAATTTCATAGGCCGTTCCCGCCAACGCGCCGCAGCCTAGCGGACTCACGTCCAGACGTTTAAGCGTGTCCTGCAGGCGGCTTTCATCGCGCGCCAGCATTTCGACATACGCGAGACACCAGTGGGCGAAAGTCACTGGCTGCGCGCGTTGCAGATGGGTATATCCCGGCATTACCGCGTCCTGGTTCGCCTGCGCGGTTTCCACCAGCGCGCTCTGTAGCTGGCGGTTAGCGGTGAGCAGTTCCATCACCGTCTCTTTGCACCACAGTTTCAGGTCCGTCGCCACCTGATCGTTACGGCTGCGCCCGGTGTGCAGCTTTTTACCCAACTGACCCACTTTGTCGATGAGCTTACCTTCCACCCAGCTATGGATATCTTCCGCATCGCTTTGCAGGATTTGCTGCGGATTCGCGCGAACCTCTTCCAGCAGCACGTTCAGCGCTTCTTCCAACTGTCGTTGCTCATCGGCAGTCAGTACGCCTACCGTGACCAATGCTTTGGACCAGGCCACAGAACCGACAATATCCTGCTCCGCCAGACGGTAATCGAAGCGCAACGAATCATTGAATTGTTTAAACCGTTGGTCTGCCGCCTGTGTAAAACGCCCACCCCAAAGTGCCATAATAGACTTCCTTAAATTCTTCGAATTTCACTGCCGGATAGCGCTACGCTTATCCGGCTTACAATTTCTGTTCACGTAGGCCCGATAAGGCGCAGCCGCCATCGGGCGAACAAATAGTTAAGCCAGAATACGCGTGCCAATCGGCGTGCCGTTAAACAGCGCCGGCAATTGTTCCGCATGACGCCAGGAAGCAATATCCACCGGACGACCCAGCGCCCGCGCAGCATCGAGAGCCGCATTCACTTTCACAATCATCCCGTCGGTAATAATGCCCTGGTCGATAAGCTGTTCGGCTTTGGACGCCGTCATTTCGGCGATACGCTGGCCTTTGCCGTCCAGAATACCGCTCACGTCAGAAAGCAGGATCAGATCGGCCCCCAGCGTCGCCGCCAGCGCGGTTGCCGCCTGATCGGCGTTGACGTTCATCAGTTGGCCGTCGTCTGTTACGCCAATGGAGCTGACCACCGGCAGAAAGCCGTTTTCCAGCAACATGTTAATCAGCTTCGGCGACCCCGGTTGCGCCAGCCCGACGTGGCCTAACGCTTCATCGAGTTGGGTCACGTTTACGCTGTCGCCATCGCCCAGAAACAGACCAACAGAGGCGATATGGTGTTTCTTCGCCCAAGCCAGCAGAGTTTTGTTAGCGGTTCCCGCCAGCGCACCGGTAATGATGCCAATCTGATCGGCAGGCGTCACGCGCAGGCCGTCTTTCTTTTTCACTGGCAAATTAAGCCCTTTCATCAGCTCATCCACCACGCAACCGCCGCCGTGAACAATCACCAGCGGACGCTGATGGGACTCACGATAGTTGACCAGCGCGGTAAAAAGACGTTCCAGAGCCTCTTCGCTATCCAGTAATACGCCACCCAGCTTGATAATTAATGGATTCATCATTTCACCCTTAAATAAGAGACTGCGTTTCAGCGAAGCCAAAACGAATATTAGCGCACTGCACCGCCTGCGCCGCTGCGCCTTTCAACAAGTTGTCTTCGGTTGCCACCACAATCAGATGTTCGCCCTGGACGGCAAAACCAATATCGCAGAACGGCAGCCCGACGACGTTCTTTAACGCCGGAACGCCTTTGTCATACAGGCGCACCAGCGGTTTGTCGCCATAGGCTTTTTGCAACACGTCGGCGACCTGCGCATGGGTTACTCCCGCTTTCAGGCGGCAGGTAATGGTTTCCAGAATCCCGCGCGGGAAATTCCCCAGATGCGGGGTGAAGATGACCTCCGCGCCCAGATGGGCAGCGATTTCCGGCTGATGACGATGCGTAAACACACCATACGGTTGCAAACTCACTTCACAGAAACTGTTCGATATTGCCGCCTTGCGCCCCGCGCCGCTCACCCCGCTGGTGGCATTAATTACCGGCCACTGCGTCAGATCGAGAAGCCCGCCGTCAATCAGCGGTTTTAGCGACAACTGCGCTGCGGTTGGATAGCAACCAGGAACCGCAATCAGATTCGCCGTGTTCAGTTTATCGGCATTCCACTCCGCCAGACCGTACACCGCCTGCTCCAGCAGCTCAGGATACTGATGAGTAAATCCGTAATACTTTTCATAGAAGGCGCGATCGTTTACCCGAAACGCGCCGGAAAGATCGAATACGACGCATCCGGCCTGTAAAAACTGCGGCGCCAGATCGTGGCTCACTTCATGCGCTGTCGCCAGGAACACCACATCAACATCTGCGCTAAAGTCACGTACATCCGACATCGGTTGCAATGGCAGGTCAACAATCCCTTTTAACTGCGGATGTAAATCAGAAATTAACTTTCCTGCATCATTGCTTTGCGCTGAGACGGTCAAAGCGGTTATGGTCATATGTGGGTGGCGATTTACGTAGCTTACAAGCTCTGCGCCCGCATAACCGCTAGCGCCTACAATCAGCGTATTCAACATCGGGTTCCTTTATGCTCAACGTTAATGTATTTTTATTCATAATTAATGCATGAATATTGATACTATCATGACCTGAGGTGTGTCAACAATGAAAAACGTTTTACCGCCATTTATCGAGATTTACCGCGCTCTGATTGCCACACCGTCGATAAGCGCAACCGAAGAATCCCTGGATCAAAGTAATGCGTCTTTAATCACTTTGCTTGCAGGCTGGTTCAGCGATCTTGGTTTCAACGTAGAGGTTCAACCGGTTCCAGGAACGCGAAACAAATTTAATATGCTCGCCAGCACCGGACATGGCGCGGGCGGTTTGCTGCTGACCGGCCATACCGACACAGTTCCCTTTGATGACGGACGCTGGACGCGCGACCCGTTCACGCTGACCGAGCACGACAATAAGCTCTATGGTCTGGGCACTGCGGATATGAAAGGCTTCTTCGCTTTTATTCTGGACGCGCTACGTGACGTTGACGTCACAAAGTTGAAAAAGCCGCTCTACATTCTGGCGACCGCCGATGAAGAGACCAGCATGGCGGGGGCGCGTTATTTTTCCGAAACCACGGCATTACGTCCGGACTGCGCGATCATTGGCGAACCGACGTCGTTGCAACCGATACGCGCGCACAAAGGGCATATCTCTAATGTCGTTCGCGTCCTGGGGCAGTCCGGTCATTCCAGCGACCCGGCGCGTGGGGTTAACGCCATTGAACTGATGCACGATGCGATTGGCCATATCATGCAACTGCGTGACTCGCTGAAAGCGCGGTATCACTACGAGGCGTTTACCGTTCCGTATCCAACGCTGAATCTGGGCCATATCCACGGCGGCGATGCCTCAAACCGTATCTGCGCCTGCTGCGAATTGCATATGGATATTCGTCCACTGCCGGGCATGACGTTAAACGACCTTAATGGACTGCTTAACGACGCGCTGGCTCCGGTAAGCGAACGCTGGCCGGGCCGCCTGACGGTGGCGGAATTACATCCGCCGATTCCAGGTTACGAGTGTCCACCGGACCACCAACTGGTTGAAGTAGTAGAAAAACTGTTGGGAACAAAAACCGACGTGGTGAACTACTGTACTGAAGCGCCGTTTATGCAGACATTATGCCCAACGCTGGTGCTTGGTCCGGGCTCAATTAATCAGGCGCATCAGCCGGATGAATATCTCGAAACGCGTTTTATTAAGCCAACCCGGGAATTGATTACCCAGGTAGTACACCATTTTTGCTGGCATTAATGCATATTGCCCGGTGACACGATGTTTACCGGGCCTCCCCCGTCTTGTAGGCCGCATAAGCGCAGCGCCATCCGGCATCTCTACGCCACATGTTCATAAGCATTTCTTATTTGGCACGATGCGAATTAACTTTAATAAATTACCGCCATTTTTTCGTTTGCTGAACCGATTTCGCAGTAATTGACGCCACGGGTTTTACGTGGCTTTATAAAAGACGGCTAAAAAGCAAAGTCAGAAAAATTTCACGTCACAGCAAGGCGGCAAACGAGCCCATTCCGCAGAACTAGCATACGGGCGAGCGCAGCCACTGCCGCTGTGGCATGAAAGAGACAGGGCAATTACATTAAAGATGGGGTGTCTGGGGTCATATGAACGAACAATATTCCGCGTTGCGTAGTAATGTCAGTATGCTCGGCAAGGTGCTGGGAGAAACCATCAAGGATGCGCTGGGAGAGCACATTCTTGATCGCGTAGAAACAATCCGTAAGCTATCCAAATCTTCACGCGCCGGCAATGAAGCTAATCGCCAGGAGCTGCTCACCACGCTACAAAATTTGTCTAATGACGAGCTGCTGCCAGTTGCGCGCGCGTTTAGTCAGTTCCTGAACCTGGCCAATACTGCCGAGCAATACCACAGCATTTCGCCAAAAGGCGAAGCCGCCAGCAACCCGGAAGTGATTGCCCACACTCTGCGTAAACTGAAAAACCAACCGGACCTCAACGACGCAACCATCAAAAAAGCGGTAGAGTCGCTGTCTTTGGAGTTGGTGCTAACCGCCCACCCGACAGAAATTACCCGCCGTACGCTTATTCACAAGATGGGGGAAATCAATAACTGTCTGAAACAGCTTGATAATACCGATATCGCCGACTACGAACGCCACCAGGTGATGCGTCGCCTGCGCCAGTTGATTGCCCAATCCTGGCATACGGATGAGATCCGCAAGCAGCGCCCAAGCCCGGTGGATGAAGCCAAATGGGGCTTCGCCGTGGTTGAGAACAGCCTGTGGCAGGGCGTACCTAACTATCTGCGTGAACTGAATGAACAACTGGAAGAAAATCTCGGCTACAAATTGCCGGTGGATTTTGTGCCGGTACGTTTTACCTCCTGGATGGGCGGCGACCGAGACGGCAACCCGAACGTGACGGCGGAGATCACCCGCCACGTACTCTTGTTAAGCCGCTGGAAAGCCACCGATCTGTTCCTGAAAGACATTCATGTCCTGGTATCAGAACTGTCGATGGTCGACGCCACGCCGGAGCTGCTGGCGTTAGTGGGCGAAGAAGGCGCGTCTGAGCCGTATCGCTACCTGATGAAAAAATTGCGCGCCCGTCTGATGGCGACCCAGTCCTGGCTGGAAGCGCGTCTGAAAGGCGAGAAGCTGCCCAAACCGGCTGGCCTGCTGACGCAAAACGAGCAGCTCTGGGAACCTCTGTACGCCTGCTACCAGTCGTTACAGGCCTGTGGCATGGGCATTATCGCCAACGGCGAGTTACTCGACACGCTCCGCCGCGTGAAGTGTTTCGGCGTACCGCTGGTGCGTATTGATATCCGTCAGGAGAGCACCCGCCATACCGAAGCGCTGGGCGAAATTACCCGCTACCTCGGTATTGGCGACTACGAAAGCTGGTCGGAAGCCGACAAGCAGGCCTTCCTGATCCGCGAGCTGAACTCCAAACGTCCGCTGCTGCCGCGTAACTGGGAGCCGAGCAACGATACCCGCGAAGTGCTTGAAACCTGCAAGGTTATTGCCGAAGCGCCAAAAGGGTCGATCGCCGCCTACGTGATTTCTATGGCGAAAACGCCGTCTGATGTGCTGGCTGTGCATTTGCTGCTGAAAGAGGCAGGTATCGGCTTTGCCATGCCGGTCGCACCGCTGTTTGAAACCCTCGACGACCTGAACAATGCCGACGACGTGATGACCCAGTTGTTGAATATCGACTGGTATCGCGGGCTGATTCAGGGTAAGCAGATGGTCATGATCGGCTACTCCGACTCGGCAAAAGACGCCGGCGTTATGGCCGCGTCATGGGCGCAGTATCAGGCGCAGGACGCCCTGATCAAAACCTGTGAAAAAGCCGGCATCGAGCTCACTCTCTTCCACGGCCGCGGCGGCTCTATTGGCCGTGGCGGCGCGCCAGCCCACGCGGCGCTGCTTTCGCAACCGCCAGGCAGTCTGAAAGGCGGTCTGCGCGTGACCGAGCAGGGCGAGATGATCCGCTTCAAATACGGCCTGCCGGAAGTCACCGTCAGCAGCCTCTCGCTCTACACCAGCGCAATTCTGGAAGCAAACCTGCTGCCGCCGCCGGAACCGAAAGACAGCTGGCGTCATATTATGGATGAGCTTTCCGTCATCTCCTGTGAAACCTACCGCGGTTACGTGCGCGAAAATAAAGACTTTGTACCGTACTTCCGCTCCGCGACGCCGGAACAAGAGCTGGGCAAATTGCCGCTCGGCTCACGTCCGGCGAAACGTCGTCCAACTGGCGGCGTCGAATCGCTGCGCGCGATTCCGTGGATCTTCGCCTGGACGCAAAACCGCCTGATGCTGCCAGCCTGGCTGGGCGCGGGTACTGCGCTGCAAAAAGTGGTGGAAGACGGTAAACAAAGCGAACTGGAAGCCATGTGCCGCGACTGGCCGTTCTTCTCCACGCGTCTTGGGATGCTGGAAATGGTGTTCTCGAAAGCCGACCTGTGGCTGGCCGACTATTACGATCAGCGCCTGGTGGCGAAAACGCTTTGGCCGCTGGGCAAAGAGCTACGAGACCTACTGGAAGAAGACATTAAAGTGGTGCTGGCGATTGCCAACGATTCGCACCTGATGGCCGACTTACCGTGGATTGCGGAGTCCATTCAGTTAAGAAACGTTTATACCGATCCATTAAACGTGTTGCAGGCCGAATTGCTGTATCGTTCCCGTCTGACTGAAGAGCAGGGCAAATCGCCCGATCCTCGCGTCGAACAGGCGTTGATGGTCACGATTGCGGGCGTCGCCGCCGGTATGCGCAACACCGGCTAACGCCAAAAGAAAGCCGCCCTCACGCAGTTATGTGGGGGCGGCATGAAATACTGCTGTCATCCTCGTCATTTTTTCAATATATTCCTGTCTGCATTTATAAATCTTTCTTAGCAAAACGTGCGGCATAAAGCAGGTTTGCTTCAGATTCTTTTAAGGTTCAGGCGTTACGTTTGGCGCTACGATTAAAGACAGGCTCTCATTATGCAATCCACATTACTCCAGACTAAACCCGCGTTTAGCTGGAAAGCCCTGGGCTGGGCACTGCTCTACTTTTGGTTCTTTTCCACCCTCCTGCAGGCCATTATTTATCTCACCGGATACAGTGGGACAAACGGTCTGCGGGATTCGCTACTGTACAGCTCACTATGGCTGATCCCGGTCTTTTTGTTTCCAGGCCGCATCCGGGTTATTGCTGCCGTTATTGGCGTCGTACTCTGGGCCGCCTCGCTGGCGGCGCTGAGCTATTACGTAATCTACGGGCAGGAGTTCTCGCAAAGCGTGCTGTTTGTGATGTTTGAAACCAACGCCAATGAAGCCAGCGAATATTTAAGCCAATATTTCAGTCTGAAAATTGTTCTTGTCGCGCTGGCTTATACGGTGGCGGCGATTTTGCTGTGGACACGTCTGCGCCCGGTTTATATTCCATCCCCCTGGCGTTATCTGGTGTCGTTTGCCCTGCTGTACGGGCTGATCCTCCATCCCATCGCGATGAATACCTTTATCAAGCATAAGTCGATGGAGAAAACGCTGGATAGCCTGGCGTCACGAATGGAACCCGCCGCTCCGTGGCAATTTATTACTGGCTACTATCAGTACCGTTTACAGCTCGCCTCGCTGAATAAACTGCTGAATGAAAACGATGCCCTGCCGCCGCTGGCTAACTTCCAGGACCACTCCGGCGATGCGCCGCGCACACTGGTACTGGTGATTGGCGAATCGACCCAGCGTGGCCGTATGAGTCTGTACGGTTATCCGCGCGAAACCACGCCGGAACTGGACGCGCTGCATAAAACCGACCCCGGGCTGACCGTGTTTAATAATGTGGTAACTTCGCGACCGTACACCATTGAGATCCTGCAACAGGCGCTAACGTTCGCGGACGAAAAGAACCCGGACTGGTATCTGACGAAGCCATCGCTGATGAATATGATGAAACAGGCCGGGTATAAAACCTTCTGGATCACTAACCAGCAGACGATGACGGCGCGTAATACCATGCTGACCGTGTTCTCTAAGCAGACTGATAAGCAGTTCTATATGAACCAGCAGCGCACTCAAAGCGCGCGCGAATATGACAGCAACGTGCTGGCGCCGTTTAAAGCGGTGTTAGCCGACCCGGCGCCGAAAAAATTCATTATTGTGCATCTGCTGGGAACGCACATTAAATACAAGTTCCGCTATCCAGAAAACCAGGGCAAGTTTGATGGTAAAACCGACCATGTTCCGCCGGGATTAAGCAGCGACGAACTGGAATCGTATAACGATTACGACAACGCGAACCTGTATAACGACTATGTTGTCGCCAGCCTGATTAAGGACTATAAAGCGACCGATCCGAACGGTTTCCTGCTCTACTTCTCCGACCACGGTGAAGAAGTGTATGACACGCCGCCGCATAAGACGCAGGGACGAAACGAAGATTCGCCAACCCGTCATATGTATACGGTGCCGTTCCTGCTGTGGACCTCAGAGAAATGGCAGGCGGCGCATCCGCGCGACTTCTCACAGGATGTCGATCGTAAGTACAGCAGTTCCGAGCTTATCCATACCTGGTCGGACTTAGCGGGCCTGACCTATGATGGTTACGACCCGACGCGTTCCATCACCAACCCGCAGTTCAAAGAGACCACGCGCTGGATTGGCAACCCGTATAAGAAAAACGCGCTGATTGATTATGATACGTTGCCGTATGGCGATCAGGTCGGTAATCAATAGCCTGTATGTTGCCCGATAACGCTAACGCTTATCGGGCCTGGCGTTCTTCTCTCCCGTAGTCCGGATAAGGCGCAAAGCGCCGCTATCCGGCAATAATTGCTTGAGGACATCGGTTTTCGACGTTACTGTTTCCTCTGTTTGCGATCGGCAGGGGATTATCATGTATCACGACGTCAGCCACCTTCTCTCCCGTCTCATCAACGGCCCGCTGCCGCTGCGCCAGATTTATTTTGCCAGCGCCAGCGGCCCAGCGCCGGAACTGGCGTACCAGGTGGATTTTCCGCGGCTGGAGATTGTGCTGGAGGGCGAGCTTACTGACATGAGCATTACCGCCCCGCTCATTCCTTGCGATGTTCTCTACGTTCCGGCTGGCGGCTGGAACATCCCGCAGTGGCAAACGCCCGTCACCACCCTGAGCATTCTGTTTGGCAAACAGCAGTTAGGTTTCAGCGTGGTCTACTGGGACGGTCAGCAGCATCAAAACCTCACGAAACAGCACGTTGCGCGCCGTGGCCCGCGTATCGGCTCGTTCCTGTTACAAACGCTTAATGAGATGCAGATGCAGCCGCAAGAGCAGCAAACGGCCAGATTGATTGTCGCCAGCCTACTAAGCCATTGCCGCGATCTGCTCGGCAGCCAAATCCAGACCGCCTCCCGTAGCCGTGCGCTTTTTGAAGCCATTCGGGAGTATATTGATGAACGCTACGCCGCGCCGTTGACGCGCGAATCGGTAGCACAGGCGTTTTATATCTCGCCAAATTACCTCTCGCACCTGTTCCAGAAAACGGGAGCCATCGGCTTTAACGAATACCTGAACCATACGCGACTGGAACACGCCAAAACGTTGCTGAAGGGCTATGACCTGAAAGTGAAAGAGGTGGCGCACCGCTGCGGCTTTGTCGACAGTAACTATTTCTGCCGCCTGTTTCGCAAAAATACGGAACGTTCGCCTTCGGAGTATCGCCGCCAGTATCACAGCCAGCTAACGGAGAAATAATCCACACGCCAATAAAGAGAATACAGTAGATAAAACGCGCATTTACTGGATTATTGTAATATCAATGCAAAAACCTCACTCCCCCACATGGCATACAACAGCACGTTATACGTTAATCATCACCAACTTGTGAAGTAAATCACACTTTACCAAGAGCATCACATTTGTCCAGTTTTTGGCAGATTTGTCACATAGCGCATCCGGGGCACGCTCCTTTATCCTGTCCATAACGAAAACTCACGAAGAGAAAGACTATGGAACTCTATCTGGATACCGCTAACGTGGCGGAAGTTGAACGTCTGGCGCGCATTTTCCCGATTGCCGGCGTCACCACCAATCCAAGCATTGTGGCAGCCAGCAAAGAATCTATCTGGGATGTGCTGCCCAGGCTGCAAAACGCCATCGGCGAAGAAGGCACTTTATTTGCGCAGACCATGAGCCGCGACGCGAAAGGGATGGTGGAAGAAGCCAAACGGCTGAATAACGCCATCCCCGGCATTGTGGTTAAAATTCCGGTAACCGCCGAAGGCCTTGCAGCGATTAAATTGCTGAAAAAAGAAGGCATCGTGACGCTGGGCACCGCCGTCTACAGCGCGTCGCAGGGCCTGCTGGCGGCGCTGGCGGGCGCAAAATATGTCGCTCCCTACGTCAACCGCGTTGATGCGCAGGGCGGCGATGGCATTCGTATGGTTCTGGAGCTGCAAACGCTACTGGAACATCACGCGCCCGACAGCATGGTACTGGCGGCCAGCTTTAAAACGCCGCGGCAGGCGCTGGATTGCTTACTGGCAGGTTGCCAGGCGATTACCCTTCCTTTAGATGTAGCGCAACAAATGCTCAATACGCCTGCGGTAGAGTCAGCAATAGAGAAGTTTGAGCAAGACTGGAAAAACGCTTTTGGTAATCTGAACCTGTAGGAGAGAAATGTATGGATCGCATTATTCAGTCACCAGGTAAGTATATTCAGGGTGCAAACGTCATCGCGCGTCTTGGCGATTATTTAAAACCAATGGCGAACAACTGGCTGGTTGTGGGCGATAAATTCGTGCTGGGATTTGCCGAAGAGACGCTGCGCAAAAGCCTGACGGATGCCGGTTTGTCAGTAGAAATCGCCCCGTTTGGCGGCGAATGTTCGCAAAATGAGATCGACAGGCTGCGCGCCGTCGCCGAAAAAAGTCAGTGTGGCGCCGTACTGGGTATCGGCGGCGGTAAAACGCTGGATACCGCCAAAGCGCTGGCGCACTTTATGAACGTCCCGGTCGCTATCGCGCCGACCATCGCCTCTACCGACGCACCGTGCAGCGCACTCTCGGTTATTTATACCGATGCCGGTGAGTTTGACCGTTATCTGCTGCTGCCGCATAACCCGAATATGGTCATTGTCGATACGCAGATAGTGGCGGGCGCGCCGGCGCGTCTGCTGGCAGCCGGTATCGGCGATGCGCTGGCGACCTGGTTTGAAGCGCGCGCCTGCTCACGCAGCGGCGCCACCACAATGGCGGGCGGCAAGTGTACACAGGCCGCGCTGGCCCTGGCGGAGCTATGCTATAACACGCTGATCGAAGAAGGCGAAAAAGCCATGTTGGCCGCCGAACAGCACGTCGTCACGCCAGCGCTGGAACGTGTCATCGAAGCCAACACCTACCTGAGCGGGGTCGGT
This sequence comes from Salmonella sp. K21076, assembly GCF_039650795.1. Lineage (NCBI taxonomy): Bacteria > Pseudomonadati > Pseudomonadota > Gammaproteobacteria > Enterobacterales > Enterobacteriaceae > Salmonella > Salmonella sp. K21076. The sequence goes on along the minus strand of NZ_JBCLYA010000004.1, from coordinate 123,223 downwards.
TTTGAAAGCGGCGGTCTGGCCGCAGCGCACGCGATTCATAACGGTTTAACGGCGATTCCGGATGCGCACCACTATTATCACGGGGAGAAGGTCGCTTTCGGTACGCTGACGCAACTGGTGCTGGAAAACGCGTCGGTCGAAGAAATCGAAACCGTTGCTGCGCTGTGCCATTCCGTTGGCCTGCCGATTACGCTGGCGCAACTGGATATTAAGCAGGATATCCCGGCCAAAATGCGCATCGTCGCGGAAGCCTCCTGCGCAGAAGGTGAAACTATTCATAACATGCCTGGCGGCGCAACGCCGGATGAAGTGTACGCCGCGCTGCTGGTCGCCGACCAGTACGGTCAACGCTTCTTGCAGGAATGGGAATAAGGTCGGCTTGCAATGAAAAATCCCCGCAATTGCGCGGGGATTTTTTTGCCCGGTGGGCATATGAGACGGTAGGCCGGATAAGCGTTAGCGTCATCCGGCATAAGATTTACAACAGATCGAAACGGTCCAGGTTCATCACTTTCACCCATGCCGCGACGAAGTCCTTCACAAACTTCTCGTGCGCATCGCTACACGCGTAAACTTCCGCCAGCGCGCGCAGTACGGAGTTGGAACCAAACACCAGATCGGCGCGGGTTGCCGTGTATTTTACCTCGCCAGTCAGGCGATCCCGGCCTTCGAACAGCTCATTAGCGTCGTCGGTGGGCTTCCACTCGTAACGCATATCCAGCAGATTAGCGAAGAAGTCAGTGCTGAGCACGCCCGGTCTGTCGGTAAAGACACCGTTCTGGCTGCCGTCAAAGTTGGTTCCCAGCACACGCATCCCGCCAACCAGTACCGTCATTTCCGGCGCGGTCAACGTTAACTGCTGCGCTTTATCAATCAACAGCGATTCGGTCGTCGACACATCCAGACGCGCACGATAGTTACGGAATCCATCGGCAATCGGTTCAAGCAGCGAGAACATCTCGATGTCGGTCTGATCCTGACGCGCATCCACCCGGCCCGGCGCAAAAGGTACGCTGATGCTGACACCCGCAGCAGCGGCCGCCTGCTCGATACCGACCACGCCCGCCAGCACAATAATATCGGCCAGCGAGGCTTTATTCGTCGTTTTCTGGAGCGCTTCTAATACCGGCAGAACGCGAGCCGCAACGGCGTTGACCTCCCAGTCGCGCTGAGGCGCTAATGCCAGACGCGCGCCGTTAGCGCCGCCACGCTTATCGCCGCCGCGGAAAGTAGACGCGGATGCCCAGGCAACCGAAACCATCTCGCTAATAGAAAGCCCGGATGCAGCGATCGCCGCTTTCAGGTTGATAATGTCTTCCTGCGTTGGCTGGTAGAGCGGTTGCGGCAACGGGTCCTGCCAGATCAGATCTTCTTTCGGCACTTCCGGTCCGATGTAACGCGCTTTTGGTCCCATATCTCTGTGCGTCAGTTTGAACCAGGCACGAGCAAAGGCTTCATTAAAGGCCTGTGGATCGTTAAGGAAACGACGGGAAATCTTCTCGAACTCCGGATCAAAACGCAGCGTCAGGTCGGTGACCAGCATGGTTGGCTTACGTTTTTTCGACGGATCGAACGGGTCCGGGATGATATCCGGCGCGTCTACCGCTTCAAACTGGATAGCGCCAGCCGGACTACGGGTTTGTACCCACTCATATTTGAACAGGTTCTCGAAGAAATAGTTGCTCCACTGGGTCGGCGTCTGCGTCCAGACCACTTCCAGCCCGGAGGTAATAGCATCCGCGCCAACGCCGCTACCATAGCTGCTGGCCCAACCTAAGCCCTGCGCTTCAATCGGCGCGGCTTCCGGATCGGCCCCTACATGGGATGCTGCTGCCGCGCCGTGGGTTTTACCGAGGGTATGCCCGCCAGCGATCAACGCCACGGTCTCTTCGTCGTTCATCCCCATATTGCCAAAGGTAGCGCGAATAGCGGCGGCGGCAGAAAGTGGTTCGCCGCTGTGATCCGGCCCCTCCGGGTTAACGTAGATAAGGCCCATCTCGGTCGCGCCCAGCGGCGCTTTTGCCAGCGCTTCAGGGTGTCGGTGAGTCAACCAGGCTTTTTCATCGCCCCAGTTCACATCCAGATCCGGTTCCCAGACATCTTCACGCCCGGCGCCGAAACCGAAGGTACGGAAGCCGGAGTTTTCCAGCGCCACGTTACCCGCCAGAATAAACAGGTCGGCCCAGGAAATTTTCTGGCCATATTTCTGCTTAATCGGCCACAACAAACGACGCGCCTTATCCAGGCTGACGTTATCCGGCCAGGAGTTAAGCGGCGCAAAACGCTGTTGACCACGACCCGCGCCGCCACGACCATCAATAGAACGGTAGGTGCCAGCGCCATGCCAGGCCATACGAATAAACAAACCGACATAGCTGCCCCAGTCGGCGGGCCACCACGGTTGTGAATCGGTCAGCAGCGCCTTGAGATCCCCTTTCAGGGCGGAGTAGTCTAACTTGCTAAACTCTTTGCGGTAGTCAAAGTCTTCGCCCAGCGGGTTAGAACGGTTGGAATGTTGATTCAAAAGATCCACACGAAGCTGGTTCGGCCACCAGTCGCGGCTGGCAGTCCCTGCGCCTGCGCTTCGGTCATGCCCCCCCTGATGGAAAGGACATTTTCCAGTGGATAACGTGTTATGGGTATCGTCGGTCGTGCTCATATCTCAGCTCCCTTTTAAAGTGTTACCGTTACGATATACACCAGGAGCAAATAGATATAGTTGAATTAATCCACAGATTCGATAGCTAATACCTTTTATATTTTTAGTTACAGAGATGTAGATCAATATGAGTTGTAATAAAGCTCCCGGCAGGGAGCTGGAGGTTATAAACCCGGTCTTACGCCCAGCGTGTGGCAAATGGCATAACTCATTTCCGCACGATTCAACGTGTAGAAGTGGAAATCCTTCACTCCTTCGCGGCTTAAAATTTTCACCATGTCCATCGCAATGTTAGCGCCCACCAGCTTGCGGGTTTCTGCGTCATCATCCAGCCCCTCAAACATCAGCGACATCCAGGACGGAATGCGGACATTGGTCATATCGGCAAATTTTTTCGCCTGTTTAAAGTTAGACACCGGTAAAATGCCGGGAATAATTTCTACGTCGATACCGGCGGAAACACAGCGGTCGCGAAAACGCAGATAGCTTTCCACATCGAAGAAAAATTGGGTTATCGCGCGGTTAGCGCCAGCATCCACTTTACGCTTCAGATTAAGCAGATCGGCCTGCGCGCTTTTCGCTTCCGGATGTACCTCCGGATAGGCCGCTACTGAAATATCGAAATCGGCCACCTCTTTGAGCAAACCAACCAGATCGGCGGCGTACATCTCCGGCTTACCGCTGCCCGGCGGCAAATCGCCGCGCAAAGCAACAATGTGGCGGATACCGTTATTCCAGTAGTCGCGGGCGATGGTGCGCAGTTCATCGCGCGTGGCGTCAATACAGGTAAGGTGCGGCGCGGCCTCAAGCCCAGTACGCTCTTTAATGCCTTTAATAACACTATGAGTGCGGTCACGTTCCCCGGAGTTGGCGCCATACGTTACCGAAACAAACTTCGGTTTCAGGCTGCTCAGGCGATCGATGGAGTTCCACAGGGTTTGCTCCATTTCACTGGTGCGCGGCGGGAAAAATTCAAACGAAACGTTAATCTGACCCTGTACTTCCGCCAGGCTCTGATTCAGGGCTTCCCGCTGGTTGGCGTGAAAAAAGCTCATACCTTACCTCATCAATCGCATGTTATTATTTGTTGTGCTGTAAACATCTATCCGTTTAGACGTCCAGATGTAAAAATGACGGAAAAGCGGAAGGACGTCAACTGAAAAATCACGCCAAAGAATGAGGAATATTCAGCAAAGTTGAAAAAACTTCATTCTCCATCATCTTGAGCAATACCTTCTTCATACGGTTCCGGGTGTTCTTCAACACATAAAAAATAAGGCGTAAATGATATGATTCAACGACTTTGGCGACGCAGGGACGGGGGAACCAGAAGATGAACACAGCGAATTTCGAGTCGATACATATCATGATCGACGCGCAAGCGTGGCGCAATCTACCGCTGCATCTGCGCCTGTACCACGCTTTTCGCCAATTGGTAATTTCCGGTGCGTTGGCTGATGGCGCAAAGCTACCTTCCGCTCGCGCGCTGGCCCAGCGGCTGCACCTTTCCAGGGATACCGTCGAAAATGCCTATTCCCAGCTTCAGCGCGACGGCTTTATGACCCGCAGGCAAGGGGCCGGGAGTTTCGCCAGCCGCCAGGGGGTTCCGCATATTCAGGGGCAGCACAGCCTGCCGCCATCGCCTCGCCAGACGCCCACGCTTAGCGCCCGCTGGCAGACGATTGCCGATCGCGCCGTATCTTTCGATGCCCGCCGGGTGCAGACGTTTACGCTCGGCCTTGCGGAAACGCGAAACTTCCCGCAAACCATTTGGCAGAATTTTGCCCGCCAGATCCAGCGCGAGCGGGCGCATACGCTAATGCTGCATGGCGATCCGCAGGGAGAGCAGGAACTGCGCCAGCAAATTGCCCATTATCTCAATTTTGAACGCGGCGCGAAGGTCGACGCGCAGCAGATTGTGATTGTCAGTGGCGCGCGTCAGGCATTCTGGCTATGCGGGCAACTGCTGGCAGAGGCCGGGCAGTCGGTGGTGATGGAAAATCCAGGCTATCCCGGCGCGCGTCAGGCATTCTCTGCCGCACAGCTCAACCTTCTTCCCATTGAAGTCGATGGAGACGGTATTCGGGTGGATAAACTGCCGCCTGCGCCGCTGGTTTACGTTACGCCGTCGCACCAGTTTCCCTCCGGTCATTTGCTCTCTCTGGCGCGGCGTCATGCCCTGATTGACTGGGCACAGGCGCATAATGCCTGGATTATCGAAGATGACTACGACAGTGAATTTCACTACAACGGCGCGCCCGTCGCCTGTATGCAGGGGTTAGATCGCGAGCAGCGCACCCTGTATGTCGGCACCTTCAGCAAAACGCTCTACCCCGGTCTGCGCATTGGTTATCTGGTGGTGCCTGCGTCGCTGGCCGCGCACTTTGCCGCTGCGCGTAATTTGCTTGATGGCGCAACGCCCGCGTTGACCCAATTGACGCTGGCGCGATTTATCGCATCCGGCCATTTTGCCGCCCATATCCGCACCATGCGCAGTATGTACGCGGTGCGGCAGGCGTGCCTGGCGCAGGCCATCAACCAGCATCTTAGTGATTGGGTGACGCCGGTAGTGACGCCCGGAGGATTACAAATGCCCTGCTGGCTGCATGAAGGTATTGACGAACAACAGACCCTTAACGCCGCGCGGCGGGCCGGGTTAAACATCGCCGGGATGCGCCAGTTCTGGCTGACGCACCCCGCGCCCACGGGCTGGCTGTTGGGATTCGCCGCGTTTACCCCCTACGAGATTGAAAATGGAGTCAAGCTTCTGCGGGCTGCATTATGCGCCGAAAACGTGCGCCAAGCCGGGCCATAATCTCATAAGGGATGGTATCGCAGGCGGCAGCAACCTCTTCCAGCGTCTGGCTCACGCCAATAAACTCCACAACATCGCCAGACGTTGGCATGATGGCGCTGGCGTCCACCATAAAGCTGTCCATGCAGACCCGCCCCAACACCGGCAACCGAACCCCGCGCCAGCACACGCCCGCCGGAGGACGCAAATTACGCGGAATCCCATCAGCGTATCCGGCGGATACCGTGGCGATACGCAGCGGGCGAGTGGTAGTAACCGTACTGCCGTAGCCAATCGGCGTCCCAACCGGCACGTCTTGCACGCGCAAAATGGTCAACGTCAGCGTAAATGCCGGTTTTAACGGCGTTGAAAACCACGGCTGGGCGACGCCGAACAGCGCAACGCCCGGACGGCAAAGATCTTCCCGCCAGGCCGGATGCAGAAACATACCGCAGGAATTTGCCAGCGAATAACGGCTGGTTGGGAATGCCTTTTTTGCCTGCTGGAGTAGCGTATGCTGATAGACATTTAACGCATGATCCGGCCTGTCGGCGTTGGCCAGATGGCTGATGATATAGTCTGGCGCAGCCCAGCCACGCTGGCGAAAAATCGCGGCCAGCCGCGCCAGTTGCTCCGGCGTCACCCCCAGCCGCGACATACCAGAGTCAAGCTGGATCAAGACCGGACGCCGCTGCGACCGAGCCTCCTGTAACGCCAGCCACGTCATCACCTGGTCAACGGAATTCAACAATGGTGTGATCTGTTGCGCGCAACAAAACGGCATCGCCTGCGGCATGACGCCATTAAGCAACACCACCATCGCGTCAGCCGACAGGATGTTACGTAGCGCCACCCCTTCAGAAAGTTGCGCGACAAAAAAGATCCGGCAATTGGCCGCATACAGGGCTGGCGCAATCGCCTCCGCCCCCAAGCCATAGCCATTGGCTTTCAGTACTGCGCCGCATTGCGCGGGGGCGACATGGCGCGCCAGCGTTTGATAATTGTCAACGACAGCGGCGAGATCTACACAAAGAACGCCGCACGCCGCCTGAATTTCAGCAAGTTTCATCATTGGTAAGGCAACGGATAGTTGGTGGTTAATTTAGTCACTTTTTGCCGAATATCGGCGCAAATATCTGCAATATTCGGCGTCTTGATGGCAAAAATAATTTCACTGATCCAGTCCGCGATCAGCGTAAAATCATCGGCCTTCATCCCGCGGGTGGCGCAGGCTGCGCTGCCAATGCGAATCCCGGAGGTAATCGACGGCGGCTGTGGATCGCCTAGCAACGTGTTTTTATTGACCGTGATCCCCGCCAGTTCGAGAAAGTATTCCACCTGAGCGCCGGTTAACCCCTGCGGGCGCAGGTCGATAATGCCCAGATGGCAGTCGGTACCGCCCGTTAACAGCGTCAGGCCGCGCTGCGCCAGTTGCTGGCACATCGCTTGCGCATTTTCGATTACCTGCCCGGCGTAACGTTTAAATTCAGGCTGTAGCGCTTCGCCAAGCGCCACCGCTTTAGCCGCGATAACGTGCATCAACGGCCCGCCCTGCAAGCCGGGAAAGATGGCGCTGTCGATTTTTTTCGCCAGCCGGGCGTCGTTGGTCAGAATCATGCCGCCACGCGGCCCGCGCAACGTTTTATGCGTGGTGGCGGTAATCACATCGGCATACGCCAGCGGCGAGGGGAAACAGCCGCCCGCCACCAGCCCGGCAAAATGCGCCATATCCACCAGCAGCATCGCGCCGACGGCATCGGCAATGCGGCGAAAGCGGGCAAAATCATAGTGTCGTGGGTAGGCCGATCCCCCGGCGATAATCAGCCGCGGGCGCTCACGCTTCGCGATCGTCTCAACCTCATCCATATCAATAAGACCGCTATGCGCATCGACGCCATAGTGAAAGGCGTTAAACCATTTGCCGGATTGATTGACCGGCGAGCCGTGAGTGAGATGGCCGCCGCATTGCAGGCTCATGCCCAGAATTTTGTCGCCGGGTTTCAGCAGCGCCAGATATACCGCCTGATTCGCCTGGCTGCCGGAGTGAGGCTGCACGTTAACATAACGCGCGCCGAAAAGTTGCTGCGCGCGGGTTATCGCCAGCATCTCAACCTCATCAATGAACTTACAGCCGCCGTAGTAGCGGTGCTGGTAATAGCCTTCGGCGTATTTATTGGTTAACACCGACCCTTGTGCCGCAAGAACGGCAGGGCTGGCGAAATTCTCCGAGGCAATCAGTTCCAGCGAGTGCTGCTGGCGCTGTTGCTCTTTATTAAGTAAATCAAAAAGCGGATCGTTGTTTATCATGCGGTTCCCCCGAAAATTCATCATATGATGATTTTCGCAGGGAAAGTTTCCCCCGCACCCCGCCACTTTTTACGCAGGACGCAGACCACCGGATAGAGGGGTAAATTTCGGCAGGAACATGCCGGGAACGCGGCGCGTAACCCGGCAAAATTACAGAAGCTACGCCAGACGGTTGATATCCGCGGTCCACGAATGATCCAGGCCAGACATACCGCCGTCCGGCCTGAATGCGCTAAAGGCCATTGCGCACAGGCAAGTAACCCCTTACTTCTTCACATCCGCAACACGCATTCCTTTGAGCTGCTCATCCGTGATGGTGTTGCCCGCCTTAAAGTAATCAACTATCGCATTCGACACATAGTAGCCGCCGGAGGTGTTCCGTGCCTGGCCTTCCGTGAACGCCGCAAAACCATCGCCGCCGTCGGCAAGGAAGCTGTTGGTAGCGATGTGATAAACCGCCGCATCATCAATCGGCTTGCCATTGAGCGTCAGCACGGTAACCCGCTGGCCGATAGGTTTGCTGCTGTCATACTTCATCTCCAGCCCTTTAGACACCTGCAACACGCCGTTGCTTAATCCGGCGCCATGCTCCATCAGGCTGCGCAATTGTTTACCGGTTAAATCCATCGTGACCAGTTCATTAGGGAACGGGAAGGTACTGATTACCGCCCCCATCGTCACCGCACCAGCCGGGATTTCGTTGCGGATACCGCCAGAGTTAGTAAGCGCTAACTGGGTGTCTTTCCCCGCCGTAAAAAGCAGCGCATCCGCCGCCAGATTCCCCAGCGACGACGATTCGCCATACGCGCGGGTCAGCTCAACCGGCGACTGCGCCACCGTTTGCTGCACGACTTTATCGAGCTTTTTGTTCCAGCCGTCGATCACCTGTTTCGTTTGCGGATCGGGCTTCCACTCATCAGCAAAAATGGTCTTCAGCTCGAAGTTCTTCACGGTAAACTGATGCGGCTTTTCCTGGTAGTCCAGCACCAGTTTGCCGACATCAATACCGCCGCTGTCCGTTGAGAGGATCAGCGTATTACCGACTTTAATCGGTTCCGGCGTACCGACATGCGCGTGGCCGGTAATCAAAATATCCAGCCCTTTTACCTGACTTGCGGTCTGAATATCTTTATCCAGCGCGCGTCGCACATCGGTATTCCCCATGCTGGACTGGCGGGCCGGGGTGCCTTCGTGGATCAGCGCGACGGTCAGATCGACTTTACCTTTAAGTTCATCAATGTAACGTTGCAGCCACTTAATTTCATCGCGAGCCTCAATGCCCACGCGCGTCGCGGCAGAAACCGTATCATTAAAAGCAAAGACACCGTGTAAGCCGATTACGCCAATCTTGACGCCATCTTTTTCAACAATGGTGTACGGCTTATCCCAGAAGGATTTACTGCTGTCCTCATAAAAAATATTGCCCTGTACGATAGGGAATTTCGCCCGGCTCAGTTGCAACAATGTATTGTCCCAGCCATGATCGAACTCATGATTACCGATAGTGGCAGCGTCATACTGCATGGTATTCAAAATATCGATAATCGCTTTACCCTTCGTCAGGCTGCTGATATACGGTCCGGTAAAGTAATCTCCGGCATCAAAAAACCACGTCGCCTTATTTTTGGCTTTTTCCTGCTTCACCAGCGTAGTGATATTGGCCCAACCGCCAATATCGCGTTTACCGTCAGCAATCCACGGTACTTTATAAGGCTCCACATGGGCGTGTAGATCGTTGGTGTAAATAATGGTGACATCTTTGGCGCAGGCCCAGAACGGCAGCGTGAACAAAATACCGGCAGCAAGCAGTTTTACTTTCATAAATAAGTCCCTTTCAGTCATATAAAGATTCGCTACGTTACGTTCTGAAAGGTTTTTTTATGTGAGAGTCCTCACACCCGCGTACCGTTTTATGAAGGCAGAATCAACGACCTGCCAAAATCGTTGGTAAAATGTATGCCGCCTCTGTTCACCATTAATGCCTGCAAAAGCGCTGGTTGTCGCAATCTTGGGCTGCCTGACTCGCCGGATTATGTGTGGCCGGACTATCGCCTGGGTTATCCGGCATTGCATTGTCGGGCCTGCGGCAGTTATCCACCGCTCTTCAACGAGGGGGAATTTCGCCGCTGGGCGTCTGCTTACATCGCGCAATATGCCAAAGAGCATGGTCACTTTTGCCCCGATTGCTATCAAAGAACATGGATTCGTTATGGACGTAATCCCGGCGGAACGCAGCGACTTCAGTGCCAGTACTGTAAGAAGGTCTGGACGCCAAAACAGCACGCGCTGAATGTCGCCGAAACGCCGGAACAGATTTGCAGTATTCCGCTGCTCGTACCGTTTCAGGGAGCGAATGCCTTCCAACAATTGTACTTTTTATTCAGTTTTGATGCTGTTCGCGGCAATATACTTCACCTTTCCAGCAATTTCACGTTACTTTCTGCCGGAAAGAGTTTGCATTACCACTGGAAAGGAATTGCGCCGCCCGAGGGCGAGAAGGGCGATATTATTCACCGTATCGCCATTAAAGAACGGCAATTTTTACAGCGCAGCCAGTTCGATGAGATTCAGTATGGCCCGGCGGCGCTTAAACGTAACGCGCAAGGAACAATACTTCGCCCGGTGATTACGGCGCATGGTCATTTTCGGGTGCTGAAAAACCGCTTTCCTGATGTCGCGACACACATCATTGCCCATGAGTGTTTTTTGCGCGGCGCGGTCATTACGGCATGGGCGGAGCGGTTTCGCCAGCGTCTCTCCTCGCTGTGGTTCGTTGAGGAAGAGATAAACGATGACGATTGCCGCGCAGAGTGGCAACTGTTAGGCAAAACATGGCAGGGATGGTGGCAAAATCAGTGGCAACTCTGGGGGCAAGGTCACAACCGCAAAATGGTCTGTTCGTTAACCGGTTCCCACTTAGAACAAGGTGTCGCCGTTAATCTGGCGGCCAGTCGCCGCTTTGTTACCTGGCTATGGCAACAACCTGAATTCCAGCAAAGCGCCCACTGTTCCGCCAAACGCGTCACACAAATTCTGTATTTGCTGACGGAAAAATATAACTCACAATGGAATCACATTTAACTCAATGATGTAATGCCACGCATAAAAAATCACAGATTATCATTCAGAAGGCGCTATAGATTTAATCACCTCACATCCTGCTTTTACACGCTGAAAAAGAATAGAGCTATTTGATAAATGGCCCTTCGTTTTGCGTTAAGATCGGCTATAAACGTTATTCACATAATCAATATTTATTATCAATTTGAATAGCTCTATACATTCTTATTTTCTATGGAAAACAAGGGATAAATATGGAAATTACTTTACCGTCAATGTCAGATAAAAAATGGACCTGCGCCGATCTCCTGAGTAGCTACCGATTCTGGGGGATCACTTTTTTCTTTTTGGCGCTCTCTTTTATCAGTTCGCTGGGATCGTCGTATGGTGTTTATTTTTGGAGTAAATCACTGTCTATTCCAGCCGATCGTATTGGTCTTATTCTCGTTGGCGTAAATGGCCCATCTGACGTAGTCAGGCTTATCATAGCACAGCAATATTGTGTCTGACGCTTAGCGACGAAATCCAAACATTGCGGGCGAATGCAAACGAAAATACAGGTATACAGAGCGGCTGGACGCTATTTTGGGCATTGCTGTTCCCCCCTGTCGGCATAGCCATTATCCAGGCGAAGATGAACCGATTTATCGTCGCCAATGCAGAAAACGCATCTGACGAAGAATAAACAGATACCCCGGTTTGCCCGCTGCCGGATCTGGCGAAGCCGCTATCCGGCAGGCGGGCGTATTACAATAGCTGCGCCAGGCGGTTGATATCCGACTGAATCGCCCCGGCGGTCACATCGCGACCCGCGCCCGGCCCACGGATCACCAGCGGGTTATCGCGATACCAGCGGCTTTCAATAGCAAAGACATTATCGCACGGCAGCAGCGCCGCCAGCGGATGCTCCGGACGCACCGCTTCAACGCCGACGCGCGCTTTGCCATTGGCGTCGAAACGCGCCACGTAACGCAACACCAGCCCCAGTTCGCGGGCTGCCTCCAGACGCTGCACCATCTGTTCATTCAGCGCGTCGCCGTTTTCGAAAAAGTGATCGATAGACCCTTCTTCACAGTGCGCCGGCACCAACGATTCTACACGCACCTGATCCGGCTCGATGTCGTATCCCGCCTCGCGCGCCAGAATCACCAGCTTACGCATGACATCTTTTCCGGAAAGATCGACGCGCGGATCGGGTTCCGTCAGCCCCTGCTGCCAGGCCTGATCCACCAGATCGGTAAACGGCACCGTGCCGTCAAATTGCAGGAACAGCCAGGATAGCGTCCCGGAGAAGATCCCGCTGATCGAGAGAATCGTATCGCCGCTGTCAATCAGATCCCGCACCGTGTGGTTGATCGGCAACCCCGCGCCCACGGTGGCGTTATACAGCCAGTAACGCCCGGTTTTTTCAAACGCGTCATGAATCTGGCGATACTTATCGCTGGCGCTTGCGCCCGCCAGTTTATTGGCGCTAATCACATGAAAACCGTGGCTGGCGAAATCAAGGTACTGATCGGCCAGTTGCTCGCTTGCTGTCACATCCAGCACCACTAAATCATCATACGGATGCGCACGCATCCACAGGAATAGCGACTCTTCGTCCTGCTCAACGGCTTCATCATCAAAGAATGCCAGCGCGCGGCTGGCGTCCAGCCCTTCATAATTCAACAGGCTACGGCGGCTATCCACCACGCCCGCCAGCACAAATTCAAAACCAGTACGCGCGGAAAGCGTGCTTTGTTCACGGGCAAATAGTTCCAGCCAACGGGAGCCGATGTTCCCCTTACCGAACAGCATCAGGCCAATGCGTTTTTCGGCGCGGAAAACAGACTGGTGCAGCCCCTGAATCAGGCTCTCAGTCGGGCCGGTACGCAGCACCGCCACCAGACTGATGCCCTCCTCCGACTGCCAGGTAAACTCCACTGGCTGACCTTTCAACTGCTGCCAGAAGCGATGGCAGTGTAGCGGATTGCGAGTGACGCCCGCACCGACCATCGCCACCAGCGCCAGCCCCTGCCGCAGGCGCAATTCGCCCGGCAGTCCGACATCGTCGAGGAGTTTCAGTACGCTATCCGCTACCTCGGCGGTATAGCAGAACTGCAATAGCTGGCGATCGCGATGCACGCCCACCGCCAGCGGACGCGCCTGCGCCCGTTTTAAAATTTGGTCGAGCTCTTTGTGCGCCAGCCTGAAATCCTGGCTGGCGGGCACCTGAAACTCAATCAGACAGATATCATCGTGACTGGTCACGATACGCGCGCCCGTCCCGGAAGCCAGCACTCGTTCAATTCGGGTTGACCCTTGATCCGGCGTGTAGCTACAGCGCAACTGCAAATCGATATCGCTGCCGGACACTGGCTGTAGCGTGCGGGCGTGCAGAACAGGCGCCGCCAGACGCGCCAGCTCGCTGGCTTCGTCCAGACGCAGCAACGGCAGCAGGCAGGCATCTTTCACTTTGCGCGGGTCGGCGCTATAAACGCCCGCGACATCGCTCCAGATGGTCACGCGGGAAACGCCCGCCAACGCGCCGATTTGCGTGGCGGAATAGTCGGAACCGTTACGGCCTAACAGGACTGTTTCGCCGTCGTGATTGCGGCTGATAAACCCGGTCACGACCAGACGTTTGCCAGGATGCTGCGCCAGTAGCTGTTGCAATAAAGGATAAGATAGTCCTTCATCAACCTGCGGCTGTGCGGCGCGTTCGGCGCGTAAAAATGCGCGCGCGTCCAGCCAGGCGGCATCCAGCCCCTGCTGATTCAGGACGGCGGACATCAATCTCGCCGACCAAATTTCGCCGTGTCCGACGATCTCAGCATAGACGGCATCCGTTACGCCGCCGTCGAGCAAGGCGGCAAGACGTTCCAGATCGCTGATAAAAGCGCTGGTTAAGTCATCTGCCGCGTCGGCGGGAAGCAGCCCGCTAATCAGATCGCACTGGTAGCGGCGTAACGTCTGTAATACCTGATGCGCAGAAAGGCGATCGGTCTGGCTTAACTTGAGCCAGCTAATCAACTGGTTGGTGGTACTGCCTGCGGCGGACACTACCATCATATCGTCAGGCTGCGAATACTCCGCCATAATGCCTGCGACACGCAGGTAACACTTCACATCCGCCAGACTACTGCCGCCAAATTTATGCAGTTGACGACCTTTCGCCCCTGCCTGCGCAATCACACTCATGTTTACCCCTTGTTTGCAGCCCGGAAGCCATTTTCCAGGTCGGCAATTAAATCTTCGCCATCTTCAATACCGGTGGAGATACGCAGTAGCGTTTCGGAGATCCCGGCGGCGGCACGCGCCTGCGGCGACATACCGGCATGCGTCATGGTGGCGGCGTGAGAGATCAAACTTTCCACTCCCCCTAAAGATTCCGCCAGCGTAAACAGCGACAGCCCGCCCAGAAAACGACGTAGCGTCTCCTCATCCCCATCCAGTTCAAAACTCAACATTGCGCCAAAGCCTTTTTGCTGACGCGCGGCAATCTCATGTCCCTGATTATTCGGCAGCGACGGGTGATACAGTTTTTTCACCAACGGCTGGGTTTGCAGATATTTCACAATCGCCTGCGCGTTGCGCTGCGCCAGCTCCATACGCGGCACCAGAGTTCGCAAACCGCGCAGCAGCAGATAGCTATCAAACGCCCCGCCGGTCACGCCAATATTATTCGCCCACCACGCCAGTTCAGTGACCATTTCCGGATCCTTAGCAATCATCACGCCGGCCACGACATCCGAATGACCATTGAGATATTTCGTGCATGAATGCAACACCAGATCGGCACCCAACGCCAGCGGATTTTGCAGCGCCGGGCTTAAAAATGTGTTATCAACGACGCTCACTGCGCCCGCCTCGCGCGCCAGCCGACAGATTTTCGCAATATCCACCACGCGTAACAATGGATTACTTGGACTTTCTACCAGTACCAGCTTCGGTTTTTCTTCCAGCGCCGCCTGTAAGGCGCGTTCATCGCCCTGATCGACAAACCGCACACGATAACAGCCGCGCGTCGCCAGACTGTCAAACAGACGATAACTGCCGCCGTAGCAATCATGCGGCGCGACCAGCAGATCGCCCGGCTTGAGGAAAACGGTGGTGACCAGATGAATCGCCGACATGCCGGTATTCGTCAATACTGCGCCCGCGCCGCCTTCCAGTTCCGCTAATGCGCGCTGAACCACATCACGCGTGGGATTACCGCGGCGGGAATAATCATGCGCGCGCGGCTCATTGAAACCGGTAAAGTTATAGGTACTGGAGAGATGGATTGGCGGCACAACGCAGCCGTATTGTTCGTCATCGTTTAATCCGCTACGCACTGCGATAGTGGCCTGTTTACGCGTCATATGAAGATATTCCTGGCTGAGTCGGTGAAAGTCAGGCCACAGATTAACCACTACCACAATAGACGTCAATACATCTGGACATCTAAACTTCTTTGCGTATAGATTGAGCAAACCGCAAATAGCCGTTAAAATTATATGCATTAGCGCACATCTGCGACCGCTAACTTCGTGTCAGGGCCGCGCCACTACGGTAAACTACGCGCGATTATGGTCCGGGCTCAGGTTCAGACCTCAATATTAATGACGAAGAGGATTAAGTATCTCATGGCTGAATGGAGCGGCGAATATATCAGCCCATACGCTGAGCACGGTAAGAAGAGTGAGCAAGTCAAAAAAATTACGGTTTCCATTCCTCTGAAGGTGTTAAAAATCCTCACCGATGAACGTACGCGTCGTCAGGTGAACAACCTGCGCCACGCCACCAACAGCGAGCTGTTGTGTGAAGCATTTCTGCACGCCTTTACCGGGCAACCCTTGCCGGATGATGCCGATCTGCGAAAAGAGCGCAGCGATGAAATCCCGGAAGCGGCAAAAGAGATCATGCGTGAGATGGGGATTGACCCGGAAACGTGGGAATACTGATAGCAAAGCATGCGGTCAGAACGCCTCTGGCCGCGCTTTTTTAACGATTTCCCCTGTACACGGCTATCTCCGACATTGTTCTAAACGTTCATCTTCCCGAATAGCCCTCGGTGGATAAATTTGTCAGACATGATAAGTTTCTCTTCGTTATTTTCCTGAAAAAATTCCCGGCATGCCATAATCGATATAATTTTATTATATTTAAAATTCCAATATTTATTTAATGTTTCACGTAGCAAAGCGTACATGAATAATAATACACCGCCATATATTTACTGAATAAATAGTATAACGATGATTATTGTTAAAAAGACCATGAACACCTCATATTTGTGACCAACATCATTATTCCCCTCCGCGGATTGTTTTACTTTTTTAAATGTTTTTTCATCTCCGATAAATAAGAAGGTTAATATACATTCATTTTATCGATAATATCGAATGGGGAAATAAATATGTTATTTACAAGGAAAGTCTTACCTGTATTATGCTGCCTGTGTTTGAGCGGCAGCGTTTTGGCCTCAGGCGTTTTAGACCCAAACAGGCCAATGGTCGCATCAGCAGATGTCATTCCAGTACATGAAGGGCCATTAGGTATGGTCGATGTCGCCCCCTACGGCGGCGTTTTCCCATTAACAGCAATCATTAATAAAGCCAATCATAATGTACAGAACGTGAAGGTTACCGTTTTAGGGAAAGGGGAAAAAGGTATCCCTATCAGTTATGATGTCGGCCCGCAGGCTATAAATACCCATGACGGCATACCTGTATTTGGCTTGTATCCAGATTATGTCAATAAGGTTAAAGTTGACTGGACTGAAGAAGGTAAAAAACAAACTTATACGTGGTCCATTTACGCCGCACCGGTATCATTACCCTCTACTACCGGGCAAACTGCCGTTCTTCCTACGGTAGAACCGGTTAAAGTCGATAGCTCGCTTAAAAATCGCTTATATCTTTTTAACCATATAACGGGGATGCCAAGGGCAGGCCACATTATGCATGTCGCAGGCGGCGCGGCGAACTGGGATTATACCGGTATCAACTGGATTAGCGATACGAATGGCGATGTTCGCGGCTATATGAATATTGATAAATTCCGTAACCAGGATGATATAACGCGCTTTGGTTCCATGATGGGCTTCCATCAGGTTAACGATGGCAATCTTATTTTTGGCCAGGGTCAACGTTACTTTAAATATGATTTCTTAGGCCGCGTTATTTCCGATAAACGACTGCCAAAAGGATTTATTGATTTTTCGCACGCCATTACCGAAACGCCGAAAGGCACCTACCTGCTGCGTGTCGCAAAAGAAAATTATCCATTAAATGGTAAATACACCATCAATACTGTGCGTGATCATATTCTTGAAGTTGACCAGAACGGCGATACCGTCGATTACTGGGATCTGCCAAAAATCCTCGACCCCTATCGTGACGATGTTATTCTGGCGATGGATCAGGGAGCGGTATGTTTGAGCGTCGATGCCGAACATTCCGGTCAGGTCATGACCAAAGAGCAGCTTGCAAAACAACCCTTCGGCGATATCGCGGGCTCCGGCCCGGGCCGCAACTGGGCGCATGTTAACTCCGTCAGCTACGATCCTCGCGACGACAGCATTATCATTAGCTCGCGCCACCAGTCTGCCATCATCAAAATTGGCCGCGATAAAAAAGTGAAATGGATACTTTCCGATCCATCCGGCTGGAAAGGCGAACTGGCGAAAAAAGTGCTGAAACCCGTAGACAGCAACGGTAAACCGCTAACCTGCGAAGCGCACCACTGCGACGGTGGATTTGACTGGACATGGACACAACATACCGGTTGGTTAGTGCCATCCAAAAGCACCGGAGGTAAAACCGTCGTGACCGCCTTTGATAACGGCGATGCGCGCGGCATGGAACAACCGGCCATGCCGTCAATGAAATATTCCCGCGGCGTGGAATATCAGATTGACGAAAAAATATGACGGTTTCCCAAATGTGGGAATATGGTAAAGAGCGCGGTTTTGACTGGTACAGCGCCATTACTTCCGTCACGGAATATCGCCCGGAAACCAAAACGATGTTCATGTACTCGGCCACAGCGGGAATGAGCGGTACAAATCCAATCGTTTCCGTTCTGGATGAAGTCAAAGACGGTACTCAGGATGTGATGCTGGAGCTAAAAGTACACAGTAACCGTGCTGGTATGCTGGGTTATCGGGCGCTGATTATCGATCCAGAGCAGATGTTTAAAAAATAAAGCGTGAGAGTAAAAGTAAAACAGGCGGAAGCCAACTTCCGCCTGAATGGTTAAAACGTATTGTAGTTATGACATTCGCCTTATTGCCCTCGGAGAGGAATGCAAAAATATCAATGAATTACCAATCCGGCACCGACCCGATAAGCGCAGCGTCATTAGACAAACGCCACAACATACCGCGCCTTTGCTGGTGATATGTCATGAAAAATCTCTTTATCGCCTGGTTAAGTTTATTGCTATATGGCTGCACAACCTTTCCACAAGCCGTAAAACCTACGACAGGCGGACAGCCCTCCCCGACGGAAATCTATATCGTCAGTCATGGCTGGCACACGGGAATTATTGCGCCGGCCCATGATGTTAATACCGTTCTGCCACAGCTTAAAAAACGGTTCGCTCAGGAGACGCAGTGGTATGAAATCGGCTGGGGCGATAAGGGCTTTTATCAGTCACAAGAAATAACCACCGCGCTTACGCTCCAGGCCATGTTCTGGTCATCCGGCGCGGTTATGCACATCGTCGCCTTTTCCGGTCAACCAGAACGCTATTTCGCCGGTAGCGAGATAAAATCACTGCTCCTGCACACAAACCAGCGTAACAGTCTGATGCGTTATCTGGGCCGCAGCTTTGCGCGTGACGCAGAGGGTAATCTGATTCCGTTAAAACAAGGAATTTACGGCGATAGCCAGTTTTACGCCGCGAATGGCCGCTACGGCATACTCAATACCTGCAATAAATGGACAGCGAAGGGGCTGGAAAGCGCGGGACTGACTATAAATCCTTCGTTAAAACTCACGGCAGGAAGCGTAATGAAAGCGATTACGGATCACAGAATGTGTCTGAACAAATACTGTTATCCCTAGAAAACAAAAAAAGCGCCCTGCGGCGCTTTTTTTTCTGGCGGTAACTTATTTGCTGCCAGGGATGCTGAAGCGCTTGTTGAAGCGCTCAACACGACCACCGGTATCAACAACACGCTGCTTACCAGTGAAGAACGGGTGGCATTTGCCGCACACGTCCAGGTTCAGGTCGTGACCCACGGTAGAGTGGGTTTTGATAACATTACCGCAAGAACAGGTTGCAGTAATTTCTACGTAATTCGGGTGAATACCTTTTTTCATGGGGAACCTCAGTGTAAGGCCGCGTCGCTCTTCCAGCCCTAACGCCAGACACCACGCGAAGTTAATAGTAAAGGGTTTGATGCTCACAACACGCACCAAAGGCGGCGAATCATACAGAATTTGACCACCGTATGCAAACTGATCCGCGCTCCCTTATCGTAATGTGTATACTACCCGACGAAATTTCAAGTCAGGAAGATGCTATGTCCGTCGCGCACGTTGCCTTGCCCGTTCCGCTTCCCCGAACCTTTGATTACCTGCTGCCGGAAGGCGGGGTCGCCAAAGCCGGGTGCCGCGTGCGCGTGCCGTTCGGCAAGCAGCAAGAGCGCGTGGGCATTGTCGTCTCGGTTAGCGACCACAGCGAATTGCCGCTCGATGAATTAAAATCGGTCATTGAAATCCTGGATAACGAGCCAATCTTTTCTCCCTCCATCTGGCGCTTACTCCTCTGGGCGGCGGATTACTACCACCATCCCCTCGGCGACGTTCTGTTTCACGCTCTGCCGGTTTTACTGCGTCAGGGAAAACCAGCCAGCAACGCGCCCCTATGGTATTGGTTCGCCACCGAAGAGGGGCAAGCCGTCGACATCAACAGCCTGAAACGCTCCGCCAAACAACAACAGGCGCTGGCGGCGCTGCGGCAAGGAAAGATCTGGCGCTATCAGGTAGCCGAGCTTGATTTTACTGACGCCACGCTGCAAACGCTGCGGCGTAAGGGGCTTTGTGAGCTTGCCAGTGAAACGCCCGCGTTTACCGACTGGCGGGAGCATTATGCCGTCGCAGGAGAGCGCCTGCGGCTAAATACCGAACAGGCGACAGCAGTCGGCGCAATTCACAGCGCGTCGGACGGTTTCTCCGCCTGGTTGCTGGCAGGCGTAACCGGTTCCGGCAAGACCGAAGTGTATCTGAGCGTGCTGGAAAACGTCCTCGCCCAGGGCAAACAGGCGCTGGTGATGGTGCCGGAAATCGGCCTGACGCCGCAAACGATCGCCCGTTTTCGCGAACGTTTTAACACGCCGGTGGAAGTGCTGCATTCCGGGCTAAACGACAGCGAGCGTCTTTCGGCATGGCTGAAAGCGAAAAACGGCGAAGCGGCGATTGTCATCGGCACGCGCTCCTCGCTGTTTACGCCGTTTAAAAATCTTGGCGTAATTGTCATCGACGAAGAGCACGACAGCTCTTATAAACAGCAGGAAGGGTGGCGCTACCATGCCCGCGATTTGGCAGTGTATCGCGCCCATAGCGAGCAGATCCCGATTATTCTCGGCTCCGCCACCCCAGCCCTGGAAACGCTATGCAACGTGCGGCAGAAAAAATACCGGATGCTGCGTCTGACGCGGCGCGCAGGCAACGCCCGCCCAGCCCTGCAGCATGTGCTGGATTTAAAAGGACAGCGTCTTCAGGCGGGACTGGCGCCCGCCCTTATCGCCCGTATGCGCCAACATCTCCAGGCCGATAATCAGGTAATTTTATTTCTTAACCGCCGGGGATTCGCGCCCGCGCTGCTTTGCCACGACTGCGGCTGGATTGCGGAGTGCCCGCGTTGCGATCACTACTACACGCTGCACCAGGCGCAGCATCATTTACGCTGCCATCACTGCGACAGCCAGCGTCCGGTACCGCGTCAGTGCCCCTCCTGCGGCTCCACACATATGCTACCGGTTGGGTTAGGGACCGAACAGCTGGAGCAGGTGCTGGCGCCCTTCTTCCCCGGCGTGCCGATCTCACGAATCGACCGTGATACCACCAGTCGTAAAGGCGCGCTGGAGCAGCATCTGGCGGAAGTTCACCGCGGCGGAGCGCGCATTCTGATAGGCACACAAATGCTGGCGAAAGGCCATCACTTCCCGGACGTCACGCTGGTGGCGTTGCTGGATGTCGATGGCGCGCTTTTTTCCGCAGATTTTCGTTCGGCGGAACGCTTCGCCCAGCTCTACACTCAGGTTTCCGGCCGCGCCGGGCGCGCGGGTAAACAGGGCGAAGTGGTGCTCCAAACGCACCATCCTGAGCATCCCCTGCTGCAAACGTTACTGTATAAAGGCTATGATGCGTTTGCGGAACAGGCGCTGGCGGAACGGCAAACGCTCCAGCTTCCGCCGTGGACCAGCCACGTCATTATTCGCGCAGAGGATCACAACAATCAGCAGGCGCCCGTCTTTCTCCAGCAGTTGCGTAATGTGATTCAGGCCAGCCCGCTATCAGACGATAAGCTGTGGATCTTAGGTCCGGTTCCGGCCCTCGCGCCAAAACGCGGCGGCCGCTATCGCTGGCAAATTTTACTTCAGCATCCTTCACGGATTCTCCTGCAACACATCATCAGCGGCACGCTGGCGTTGATCAATACGCTCCCTGAAGCGCGGAAAGTTAAATGGGTTCTGGACGTCGATCCGATTGAAGGATAGTCCCCACGATGCGAGGCGGATCGTAAAATTAAAGATCCATCACACTTTTTATGAAAATTCTGTAACCGCTTCCACGCACTATCTGATAAAAATGTTTTCGATGAGTGTTACCAGGGATAGATCTGCGCCAGCAGTTCCCAGGCGAGGAGAAAGAGTGAAATCGAACAAGCAGGTTACTGCCGCTACGATGAAGGATGTTGCGTTGAAGGCGAAAGTCTCTACGGCAACCGTATCCCGCGCGTTAATGAACCCCGATAAAGTCTCCCAGTCGACCCGTAGCCGGGTTGAACAGGCCGCGCTTGAAGTGGGTTATTTCCCGCAGTCGATGGGGCGAAATGTAAAACGCAATGAATCCCGTACGATTTTGGTGATTGTCCCGGATATTTGCGATCCCTTCTTCAGTGAAATTATCCGCGGTATCGAAGTGACCGCGGCAGAACAGGGGTATCTGGTGCTGATTGGCGATTGTGCCCATCAAAACCAGAAAGAAAAAACCTTTCTTAATCTCATCATCACCAAACAGATCGACGGCATGGTACTGCTCAGTTCCCGACTGCCCTTTGACGCCAGCGTTGAGGAGCAGCGCAATTTGCCTCCGATGGTGATGTCGAATGAGTTTGCGCCGGAGCTTGAATTGCCGACGGTACATATCGATAACCTGACCGCCGCGTTCAATGCCATGAACTACCTGTTGGATTTGGGCCACAAGCGGATTGGTTGTATTGCGGGGCCGGAAGATATGCCGCTCTGTCACTATCGCTTACAAGGTTACGTACAGGCATTAAGACGCAGTGGCATTGTGGTCGATCCGCATTACATCGCCCGTGGCGACTTTACCTTTGAAGCCGGGGCAAACGCATTAAAGCAGTTGCTTGAGCAACCGTTGCCGCCTACCGCCGTCTTTTGTCATAGCGACGTAATGGCGCTGGGCGCCCTCTCCTGGGCCAAGCGCCAGGGTCTGAAAGTGCCTGACGATCTGTCGATTATCGGCTTTGACAATATCGCGCTGGCCGAGTTTTGCGACCCTCCGTTGACAACCGTGGCGCAGCCGCGTTTTGACATTGGTCGCGAGGCGATGCTGCTGTTGCTCGATCAGATGCAGGGGCAAAATGTGAGCAGCGGCTCGCGTTTAATGGATTGCGAGCTGATTATTCGCGGTTCTACACGCGCTTTACCCTAAAGTAAATAGCTTTAAGACTCACCTGTCTGGTCAAAGGCCCGCCGCTTCAGTAACATGACGGGCTGACGAACGAATAAATACAGCGAAACGATAGTGGCACAACGAGATTATGTACGTCGCGGCCAACCGGCTCCTTCGCGGCGCAAAAAGAGCACCTCACGGAACTCACGGAAGAAGCAAAGCAACATGCCTGCCGTCTCGCCGGCAATGGTCGCGATTGCGGCAGCCGTCCTTGTGACCTTTATCGGCGGTCTGTACTTCATTACTCACCATAAGAAAGAAGAGTCCGAAACGCTACAAAACCAGAAAGTCACCGGCAATGGGCTTCCGCCAAAACCGGAAGAGCGCTGGCGTTACATCAAAGAGCTGGAAAGTCGCCAGCCGGGCGTGCGTACGCCAACGGAACCGTCCGCCGGCGGCGAAGTCATGAATCCGAATCAGCTCACCAGCGAGCAGCGTCAACTCCTGGAGCAGATGCAGGCGGATATGCGTCAGCAGCCGACACAACTTAACGAAGTGCCGTGGAACGAGCAGACGCCAGAACAACGCCAGCAAACGCTACAGCGCCAGCGTCAGGCGCAGCAGCAGCAGCAGCAGCAGCAGCAGCAGCAGTGGGCTCAAACGCAGCCTGTTCAGCAACCACGCACGCAGCCGCGGGTAAACGAACAGCCGCAAACGCGCACGGTACAGTCCGCCCCGGCGCAACCCGCGCGCCAAAGTCAGCCGCCGAAGCAGACGGCCTCGCAGCAACCTTATCAGGATTTGCTGCAAACGCCGGCGCATACCAGCGCGGCAGCGCCAAAAGCCGCGCCCATTACGCGCGCGCCTGAAGCGCCGAAGGCGACAGCAGAGAAAAAAGATGAACGTCGCTGGATGGTGCAATGTGGTTCATTCAAAGGCGCCGAGCAGGCAGAAAGCGTCCGCGCTCAGCTGGCGTTTGAAGGCTTTGACTCCAAAATTACCACCAATAACGGCTGGAATCGCGTGGTTATCGGGCCGGTGAAAGGTAAAGAAAATGCCGACAGCACCATTAACCGTCTGAAGATGGCGGGCCATACAAACTGCATTCGACTCGCCACCGGGGGTTGAAACCCTCAAAATCTCCCCCATCTATACTTGCATTATGCCCCGTACGCCGTACGGGGCCGCAATTCAGCATTAGTAACCAAGGGGTCTGCTCGTGACAACAATAGTAAGCGTACGCCGTAACGGCCACGTGGTAATCGCCGGTGATGGTCAGGCCACACTGGGTAACACAGTAATGAAAGGCAACGTGAAGAAAGTCCGCCGCCTCTACAACGACAAGGTCATTGCGGGCTTTGCGGGCGGTACTGCTGATGCATTCACGCTGTTCGAGCTGTTTGAACGTAAACTGGAAATGCATCAGGGGCACCTGGTCAAAGCCGCCGTTGAACTGGCGAAAGACTGGCGTACCGACCGTATGCTACGCAAACTGGAAGCGTTGCTGGCCGTCGCGGATGAAACCGCTTCGCTCATCATCACGGGTAACGGCGATGTCGTGCAACCTGAAAACGATTTAATTGCTATCGGCTCCGGCGGTCCTTATGCCCAGGCTGCCGCTCGCGCTCTGTTGGAAAATACCGAGCTCGGCGCGCGCGAAATTGCTGAAAAGGCGTTGGATATTGCAGGCGATATCTGCATTTACACCAACCATTTCCACACCATTGAAGAATTGACCGCCAAAGCGTAAGGACCTCTCATGTCTGAAATGACCCCACGCGAAATTGTCAGCGAACTGAACAAACACATTATCGGCCAGGATAACGCAAAGCGTTCCGTGGCGATTGCATTGCGTAACCGCTGGCGTCGTATGCAGCTTGATGAAGAGCTGCGCCACGAAGTAACGCCGAAAAATATTCTGATGATTGGCCCGACCGGCGTCGGTAAAACCGAAATCGCCCGTCGTCTGGCAAAACTCGCCAACGCGCCGTTCATTAAAGTCGAAGCCACCAAATTCACCGAAGTGGGCTATGTCGGGAAAGAAGTGGACTCTATCATCCGCGATCTGACCGATGCCGCTGTGAAAATGGTTCGCGTACAGGCTATCGAGAAAAACCGCTATCGTGCGGAAGAGTTGGCGGAAGAGCGTATTCTCGACGTACTGATCCCACCCGCAAAAAATAACTGGGGCCAGGCCGAACAGCAGCAGGAGCCTTCTGCCGCCCGTCAAACGTTCCGCAAAAAACTGCGCGAAGGCCAGCTCGACGATAAAGAGATCGAGATTAACCTCGCCGCCGCGCCGATGGGCGTAGAGATTATGGCGCCTCCGGGCATGGAGGAGATGACCAGCCAGTTGCAGTCTATATTCCAGAACCTAGGCGGTCAGAAACAGAAACCGCGTAAGCTGAAAATTAAAGACGCGATGAAACTGTTGGTTGAAGAAGAAGCTGCTAAGCTGGTCAACCCGGAAGAGCTGAAACAGGACGCTATCGACGCGGTTGAACAGCACGGCATCGTGTTTATCGATGAAATTGACAAAATTTGTAAGCGTGGCGAAACCTCCGGCCCGGATGTTTCACGCGAAGGCGTACAGCGCGACTTACTGCCGCTGGTAGAAGGCTGCACGGTTTCGACCAAACACGGGATGGTCAAAACGGATCATATTCTGTTTATCGCCTCTGGCGCGTTCCAGGTGGCGAAGCCGTCTGATCTGATCCCGGAACTGCAGGGCCGTCTGCCGATTCGCGTTGAACTTCAGGCGCTGACCACCAGCGATTTCGAACGCATTTTGACCGAGCCAAACGCCTCCGTCACTGTGCAGTATAAAGCGCTGATGGCAACTGAAGGCGTCAATATCGAGTTCACCGATTCCGGTATTAAACGTATTGCCGAAGCCGCCTGGCAGGTTAACGAAACCACCGAAAACATCGGCGCGCGCCGTCTGCATACCGTACTGGAGCGTCTGATGGAAGAAATTTCCTATAACGCCAGCGATTTGCACGGCCAAAACATCACAATTGATGCGGAATATGTGAGCAAACATCTG
Source organism: Salmonella sp. K21076 (assembly GCF_039650795.1). NCBI lineage: Bacteria > Pseudomonadati > Pseudomonadota > Gammaproteobacteria > Enterobacterales > Enterobacteriaceae > Salmonella > Salmonella sp. K21076. Next base: position 97,523 of record NZ_JBCLYA010000004.1, on the reverse strand, counting down.
GATGCGCTGGTCGCAGATGAAGATCTAAGCCGTTTTATCTTATAATCGCGTCCAATGCATTTTCATCACTGTTGATGGGGCTGAAAAGCCCCATTTTTATTGGCGCTAAATATGACTGAACAACAACAAATTAGCCGCACCCAGGCCTGGCTGGAAAGCTTACGACCCAAAACCTTACCTCTCGCCTTCGCGGCGATTATCGTCGGTACGGCCCTGGCATGGTGGCAAGGCTATTTCGATCCTCTGGTCGCACTGCTGGCCCTTATCACCGCCGGGCTGTTGCAAATTTTATCCAACCTCGCCAACGATTACGGCGACGCTGTCAAAGGCAGTGATAAACCGGATCGCATCGGACCGCTGCGGGGGATGCAAAAAGGCGTCATCACCCAGCAGGAGATGAAGCGGGCGTTAATCATTACCGTCGTGCTGATCTGTATCTCCGGACTGGCGCTGGTGGCGGTCGCGTGCCATACGTTAACCGATTTTGTCGGCTTCCTGATTTTGGGCGGGCTGTCGATTATCGCCGCCATCACCTACACCGTGGGTAATCGGCCCTACGGTTATATCGGGCTGGGTGATATCTCTGTCCTGGTATTCTTTGGCTGGCTAAGTGTCATGGGGAGCTGGTATCTCCAGGCGCATACGCTGATTCCGGCGCTGATTCTCCCGGCCACCGCCTGCGGTTTACTGGCGACGGCGGTGCTGAATATTAATAACCTGCGCGATATTAATAGCGACAGAGAGAACGGCAAAAACACCCTTGTGGTACGACTTGGCGATGTCAACGCGCGTCGTTATCACGCCTGCCTGTTGCTAGGCGCGCTGCTCTGTCTGGCGCTGTTTAATCTGCTCTCGCTACACAGTCCGTGGGGATGGTTGTTTATTCTGGCCGCGCCCTTGCTCATTAAACAAGCGCGCTACGTAATGCGCGAAAGGGAGCCTGCGGCAATGCGCCCGATGCTTGAACGTACCGTTAAAGGCGCGTTGTTAACCAACCTGTTATTTGTGATTGGGATACTCTTAAGTCAGTGGGCCGTTTAACTGACAAATATCAATTAACAATTGATGATTTTGCCAACAGTATACTTAGCGCGATATACTAAAAATTCTCGCAGCAACTGAACGTTAAGCCTATGAAATACGATACTTCCGAGCTTTGTGACATCTATCAGGAAGATGTCAACGTCGTGGAACCGCTGTTCTCTAATTTTGGAGGGCGGTCGTCGTTTGGCGGACAAATCATCACGGTAAAATGTTTCGAGGACAACGGGTTGCTGTACGATCTGCTCGAACAAAATGGCCGTGGTCGGGTTCTGCTGGTCGATGGCGGCGGTTCTGTCCGTCGTGCATTAGTTGATGCGGAGCTGGCGCGTCTGGCCACGCAAAATGAATGGGAAGGGCTGGTTATCTATGGCGCGGTGCGTCAGGTGGACGATCTGGAAGAGCTGGATATCGGCATTCAGGCGATCGCCGCCATTCCGGTTGGCGCCGCAGGTGAAGGCATTGGGGAAAGCGATGTGCGCGTCAATTTCGGCGGCGTGACGTTCTTCTCCGGCGATCATCTCTATGCCGACAACACCGGGATTATCCTTTCCGAAGACCCGCTTGATATCGAGTGATCAAAAAAGGCGCCGTAAGGCGCCTTTTTTATGCGTTGTCGCTGATTGCCGGATGTCGGCTTACGCCTTATCCGGCCCACCGGTATCCGCATTCTAAATCCTCTATAGATTTCGCGTCAGGGCAAGGCGGCAAGAAAGTGAATCCCCAGGAGCATAGGCCACTATGTGACTGGGGTGAACGCACGCAGCCAACGCCGCCATAACGTGAAATATGACGAGGATTAGACTTCTTCCATACGACCAAGCAGCGCCTGTAAACGTTCCTGCCAGCCGCTCTGCTGTTCCTTCAGAAAATTATTTTCACGCTCGAGTTCTTCACGCTGATGCTGTGCAGACTGCACTTCCTGCGTCAGGCTGTTGTTCTTTTCTTTCAGCTCTTCAATTTCCATCTGTAACAGGGTGATGGTGTCAATCGCCTGCTGTACTTTTGCTTCCAGTTTCTCAAACACTTCTAAAGACATGATCTTACCTCTCCTGAATTGCAAGGCGACGCTTCACGTAAACGCGCACAATATATAGTATCGATTGTATGAAGCCCCGCTCTCGCTGTCCAGCGACATACCGCGTAGATCGCGGTTTGCAGCAATTTTCATCCATCTCCTGGTAACATTCATTCAATAACTTAAAAGTGTTAACATATTGGTTAATGAAATGATTCAATTCACTCTCTTCTGCTGTCTCAAAATGCGCCTCATGGCGCGATAACGCTCATTTTATTGACGCAGTACACACATTTTGATTTCGATATTTCTCGTTTTTGCTCGTTAGCGATAAATTAACAGTGTGCCTACAGGGCATCGTGGATGTCCATGACCTCCTCGCATACCAATAATCATTACATACTCTTCAGGATCCGATTATGAGTCAAACATCAACCTTAAAAGGCCAGTGCATTGCTGAATTCCTCGGTACCGGGTTGTTGATTTTTTTCGGGGTGGGTTGTGTCGCTGCGCTTAAAGTTGCCGGAGCTACTTTTGGACAGTGGGAAATCAGCGTCATCTGGGGTCTGGGAGTAGCGATGGCTATCTACCTGACGGCAGGTGTTTCTGGCGCACACCTGAACCCGGCAGTGACCATCGCACTCTGGCTATTTGCCTGTTTCGACAAACGTAAAGTTGTTCCTTTTATTATTTCTCAAGTTGCCGGCGCCTTTTGCGCAGCGGCGTTAGTTTACGGGCTTTATTACAATCTTTTTGTGGACTTCGAACAAACCCACCATATCGTCCGTGGCAGCGTTGAAAGTCTCGATCTCGCAGGCATTTTCTCAACTTACCCGAATCCTCATATCAATTTTGTGCAGGCCTTCGCGGTTGAAATGGTGATTACCGCTATTCTGATGGGGCTGATTCTGGCGCTGACCGACGACGGTAACGGCGTACCTCGCGGTCCGCTTGCGCCACTGCTCATTGGTTTACTGATCGCCGTTATCGGTGCCTCTATGGGGCCGTTGACCGGGTTTGCGATGAATCCGGCGCGTGACTTTGGCCCCAAAATGTTCGCCGGGCTTGCCGGCTGGGGTGAAATTGCGTTTACCGGCGGTAGAGACATTCCTTACTTCCTGGTGCCACTGTTTGGCCCCATCGTCGGCGCCATTCTGGGCGCGTTTGCTTATCGCAAATTTATTGGCCGTCATTTGCCGTGCGATATCTGCGTCGTGGAAGAGAAGGACTCCACCGCGGCCACACAACAAAATGCTTCGCTGTAATCTGATTACGGGACAAAATTATGACTGAAAAATATATCGTTGCGCTCGACCAGGGTACCACCAGCTCCCGCGCGGTCGTTATGGATCATGACGCGAATATCGTCAGCGTATCACAGCGTGAATTTGAGCAAATTTATCCTAAGCCAGGCTGGGTAGAACACGACCCGATGGAAATTTGGGCGTCTCAAAGCTCAACGCTGGTAGAAGTGCTGGCTAAGGCCGATATCAGTTCCGATCAGATTGCCGCTATCGGTATCACCAACCAACGTGAAACCGCGATCGTCTGGGAACGTGAAACCGGCAAACCGATATACAACGCTATTGTCTGGCAGTGCCGTCGTACCGCCAATATTTGCGAACAGCTTAAACGCGACGGCCTGGAAGATTACATCCGCGACAATACCGGTCTGGTCGTCGACCCGTACTTCTCTGGCACTAAAGTGAAATGGATCCTTGACCATGTGGAAGGTTCGCGCGAACGCGCGAAGCGTGGCGAGCTGCTGTTCGGTACGGTGGATACCTGGCTTATCTGGAAGATGACGCAGGGCCGCGTCCACGTTACGGATTACACCAACGCCTCACGAACCATGCTGTTCAACATCCATGATTTGGACTGGGACGATAAAATGCTGGACGTGCTGGATATCCCACGCGCGATGCTGCCCCAGGTACGTAAATCCTCCGAAGTCTACGGCCAGACCAATATTGGCGGTAAAGGCGGTACACGTATTCCTATCGCCGGGATTGCCGGGGATCAGCAGGCCGCGCTCTTCGGCCAACTGTGCGTAAAGGAAGGAATGGCAAAGAACACCTACGGCACCGGCTGCTTTATGCTGATGAACACCGGCGAGAAAGCGGTAAAATCGGAAAACGGCCTGCTGACCACCATCGCCTGCGGCCCAAGCGGCGAAGTCAACTATGCGCTGGAAGGTGCGGTGTTTATGGCGGGAGCGTCCATTCAATGGCTGCGTGATGAAATGAAGCTCATCAGCGACGCATTCGACTCCGAATATTTCGCCACGAAAGTGAAAGATACCAACGGTGTCTACGTGGTTCCGGCCTTCACCGGTCTGGGCGCGCCGTACTGGGATCCGTATGCCCGCGGCGCCATTTTTGGCCTGACCCGCGGCGTGAACTCTAATCACATTATCCGCGCGACGCTCGAATCCATCGCTTACCAGACCCGCGACGTACTGGAAGCGATGCAGGCCGACTCCGGTATCCGCCTGCACGCTCTGCGTGTGGACGGCGGCGCAGTGGCCAACAACTTCCTGATGCAGTTCCAGTCAGATATTCTCGGCACGCGGGTGGAACGCCCGGAAGTGCGCGAAGTGACCGCGCTGGGCGCCGCCTATCTGGCTGGCCTGGCCGTCGGTTACTGGCAGAACCTGGACGAGCTGCAGGAAAAAGCCGTCATTGAGCGAGAATTCCGCCCCGGCATTGAAACCACCGAGCGTAACTACCGTTACAGCGGCTGGAAGAAAGCGGTTAAACGCGCAATGGCGTGGGAAGAGCACGACAAGTAAGGTCGCCATCCGGCAAAATCTTTGTGCGGAGGCAACTCCGCACACACATCAATTATTCCCTCCCTCCCCTGTGCTACACTGCGCGCCACTCCTTTTTGCTACGAGTTTGTTATGAGACGAGAACTTGCCATCGAATTTTCCCGTGTGACCGAAGCGGCGGCGCTGGCTGGCTACAAATGGCTGGGACGCGGCGATAAAAATACCGCGGACGGCGCGGCGGTCAACGCCATGCGTATCATGCTCAACCAGGTCAACATTGACGGCACCATCGTGATTGGCGAAGGCGAAATCGACGAGGCCCCGATGCTCTATATCGGCGAGAAAGTCGGTACCGGCCACGGCGATGCGGTAGATATCGCCGTCGATCCGATTGAGGGCACGCGCATGACAGCGATGGGTCAGGCGAACGCGCTGGCGGTACTGGCGGTCGGCGATAAAGGCTGCTTCCTGAATGCGCCCGATATGTATATGGAAAAACTGATTGTCGGTCCGGGCGCCAAAGGGGCGATCGATCTCAATCTGCCGCTGGCGGATAACCTGCGCAACATCGCGGATGCGCTGGGTAAACCGCTTGGCGATCTGACCGTGACCATTCTGGCAAAACCGCGTCATGACGAGGTTATCGCAGAGATGGCCAAACTGGGCGTACGCGTGTTTGCCATTCCTGACGGCGACGTCGCGGCCTCAATTCTGACCTGTATGCCGGATAGCGAAGTCGACGTGCTGTACGGGATTGGCGGCGCGCCAGAAGGCGTGGTATCCGCAGCGGTGATCCGCGCGCTGGACGGCGATATGCAGGGACGTCTGCTGGCGCGCCATGACGTGAAAGGCGACAGCGAAGAAAACCGCCGCATTGGCGAACAGGAACTGGCGCGCTGCAAAGCAATGGGGATTGAAGCGGGCAAGGCGTTATGCCTGGGCGACATGGCGCGTAGCGATAACGTTATTTTCTCTGCGACCGGCATCACGAAAGGCGATCTGCTGGAAGGAATTAGCCGAAAAGGCCATATCGCCACGACGGAAACGCTGCTGATCCGCGGCAAATCACGCACCATCCGCCGCATTCAGTCTATCCACTATCTTGATCGTAAAGATCCTGATGTGCAGGCGCATATCCTCTAGCGCATTTGTTAGTTAGAGCCTTCCAGCCTCGCGGGGCTGGAAATCTTTCTCCTGACGAACGAAGATAAGGTTAGCGATTCAGAACAGGAGAAAACCATGGCCGATTGGGTAACAGGTAAAGTCACTAAGGTGCAAAACTGGACTGACGCACTGTTCAGCCTGACCGTTCACGCCCCCATTAATCCTTTTACTGCAGGCCAATTTACCAAACTCGGACTGGAGATCGATGGCGAGCGCGTTCAGCGCGCGTATTCCTATGTGAATGCGCCTGACAATCCGAATTTAGAGTTTTATCTGGTGACGGTTCCGCAAGGAAAGCTCAGCCCGCGGCTGGCGGCGCTAAAACCTGGCGATGAGGTACAAGTGGTCAGCGACGCGTCGGGTTTCTTTGTACTGGATGAAGTGCCTGACTGCGAGACGCTATGGATGCTGGCGACCGGAACCGCTATTGGCCCGTATTTGTCTATTCTGCAATATGGCCAGGATGTCACGCGCTTTAAAAATCTGGTCTTAGTCCACGCCGCACGCTTCGCCGCCGATTTAAGCTATCTGCCGCTAATGCTGGAACTGCAACAGCGTTATGAAGGCAAGCTGCGCATCCAAACGGTGGTCAGCCGGGAGAGCGTGCCAGGCTCGCTTACCGGGCGCGTGCCTGCGCTCATTGAAAACGGCGAGCTGGAAAAAGCCGTTGGATTACCGATGGATAAAGAGACCAGCCACGTCATGCTGTGCGGGAACCCGCAGATGGTGCGCGATACGCAGCAACTGCTGAAAGAGACCCGACAGATGACTAAACATCTGCGCCGCCGACCGGGGCATATGACGGCTGAACATTACTGGTGATGTTTTACCGAATGGCAGCTAGGGCTTATCCGGCCTGCAAATCATCACCAATCTGTAGGCCCGGTAAGCGTCAGCGCCACCGGGCAAATTACGGTTTACCGCCCGTTTACGGTTCTGCCTTAAACTTCACGTCCTGTGTCGCTTTCCCAAACTTATTTTCCCCCTGAACACCGACAAACGCGCCCAGATCGATAAGCATCATCACCAGGATCAGCGTCGGAATAAATCGCCCGACGACCCACTGCCACATCCCCGGCAACATCACCCAGTTTCCGGCCAGCAGCATCCACGCCAGAATCATTAGCAACGCCCACGCGCCGGAACGTCCCCGGTCATGCAGACGTTTGACCATGACGGCGGCGGTCGGCCACAGCAGGCACACCAGGCAAAATGCCGCCGTTTGGATATCAAGCAGGTTTTTCCCCGCCAGCGAAAATAGCGCCAGCATCCCGGCAAACCAGAGGCCGATCCAAATCCAGAAATCACGGCGTCCGATACGCCCTTTAAATGAGAATAACCATTGCTGTATGGTCATGTAAGTTCCTTATATTTTGCCTTCCGCTACAGTTTACCCTTTTGACAAGCCCGACAGTTATCGTTTTAATCGTGAGCAGTCCTAACGAAAGGTAAGATTGATGAAGCCAGGATGTACTCTGTTTTTACTGTTGTTTTCTGCTCTCACCGCCAGCATAACGGCGCACGCGCAGCTCTCTTCATCGACCACGACAGCGCCCTATCTGCTGGCGGGCTCGCCAACCTTTGATCTTTCTATTAGCCAGTTTCGTGAGAACTTTAACCGCCAGAATCCCGATCTGCCGCTCAATGAATTTCGCGCCATTGAGAATAGCCGCGATAAGGCGAATCTGACCCGCGCCGCCAGTAAGATTAACGAAAATCTGTATGCCTCCACGGCGCTGGAGCGCGGTACGCTCAAAGTGAAAAGTATGCAGATTACCTGGCTGCCCATTCAGGGGCCGGAACAGAAAGCGGCGAAAGCGAAAGCGCTGGAATATATGGCCGCCATTATTCGCACTGTCGCCCCGTTACTGACAAAAGAGCAAAGCCAGAAAAAACTGCAAAAGATGCTTATCGCCGGTAAAGGTAAACACTATTACGCCGAGACCGAAGGCGCGGTACGTTATGTTGTCGCAGATAACGGCGAAAAGGGGCTGACCTTCGCGGTTGAACCGATTAAGCTGGCGTTATCTGAAAATCTGGAAGGGGCGAATTGATGACAAAAAGCAAAGCCTTTCCGGGGATGAATCTCTATACTGTTTCACAGACCATGCTGCTCTGACGAGCGGCCATCTTCCTTAATTCGCTGACTAAGCGTGGAGAAATGAAATGCGACATCCTTTAGTGATGGGTAACTGGAAACTGAACGGCAGCCGCCACATGGTAAACGAACTGGTGGCTAACCTGCGTAAAGAACTGACGGGCGTAGCAGGCTGCGACGTGGCAATCGCTCCGCCGGAAATGTATATCGATCTGGCGAAACGCGCTGCTGCCGGCAGCCACATCATGCTGGGCGCGCAGAACGTTGATCTGAATCTGTCTGGCGCATTCACCGGTGAAACTTCGGCTGAAATGCTGAAGGATATCGGCGCGCAGTACATTATTATCGGCCACTCCGAGCGTCGTACTTATCACAAAGAATCTGACGAGCTGATCGCCAAAAAATTCGCCGTACTGAAAGAACAAGGTCTGACGCCGGTACTGTGCATCGGTGAAACCGAAGCGGAAAACGAAGCGGGCAAAACAGAAGAAGTGTGCGCACGCCAGATCGACACGGTACTGAAAACGCAGGGCGCGGCAGCCTTTGAAGGCGCGGTTATCGCTTACGAACCCGTATGGGCGATCGGTACCGGTAAATCTGCAACTCCTGCGCAGGCTCAGGCAGTTCACAAATTCATCCGTGACCACATTGCTAAAGCTGACGCGAAAATCGCTGAACAGGTTATTATCCAGTACGGCGGTTCTGTTAATGCGTCCAACGCAGCCGAACTGTTCGCGCAGCCGGACATCGACGGCGCACTGGTAGGCGGCGCTTCTCTGAAAGCTGACGCCTTCGCCGTGATCGTGAAAGCAGCAGAAGCTGCTAAACAGGCTTAATTGCCAATCAATGTCTGATGGCGCTGCGCTTATCAGGCCTACCAGCCGAGTGCTTATGTAGGCCTGATAAGGTAAAGCCGCCATCCGGCATTTATGCTGTGGAGGGTAAGAAAGTAGTATCCCCGGCAACCTTAAACATCGCCCTCCAGCTCCGCGTATTCTCAACCAGCCGATCATCACGAAATAACGCACTACCAGAAACAACACGATCGATGCCCTGTGCAATCAGCGAAGGCAACTGATCCTGCGTTAACGACCCATCAATAACGATAATTTTACCTTCGCGTTTATCACCAAGTAGACAGAGAAGCTGTGCCACGCGCTCGTACAAATCACTGGAGCGCATTTTACTGCCGTATCCAGGGTTCACTGCCAGTAGTTGAATAACCTCAACGTCGCTCAGAATAGGGATAATGACATCCAGAGGCGTTGCCGGGCATAAACTAATCCCCCGGATCACCGGCATTTCACCGTCAATAACGGGCACGGTCTGCTGACCAAGCCAGCTTAGCGTATGATGCAGATGAATATCGCCTTCAGCCTGAAGCGTGATGCAGTGTGCGCCCGCTTTCACGCAGGCTTGCGCCGCCGCCCATTGATCCGCTACCATCAAATGAACATCTTTGATAAAAGTTTGCGGCAGTTGCCCAACTGCCCATGGCCCAACGGTAAACTGTGGGCAAAATTGACCATCCATCAAATCCAAATGCAACAGCGGCTGGTTTAACGCTTCCAACTGTTGCAGATAGCGATGCAACGCAATCCACTGCCCTGCCAGAATACCCACACTAAGCGGATATGACGCTAACAATGCCACACATGCTTCGCGCGTTAATCCGGCAAACTGGCTGTTCATGAGCGCTCCTTAAGGCATCAAACCCATAAAAACTTTTTTTGTCCGCGGACCGGTCATCAACGGTTCAAGCTGCTCCACGCAAGTTTTATAGTGTGGCGTTGTCTTGTGAAAAGCGACGGCCTGTTCATCAACGTAGGCTTCATAAATATAAAATCGCGTAGGCACCTGCGGATCCTGCAGAACATCAAAACGCAAGTTACCCGGCTCTTTAATTGAGCCCAGATGATTCTGCCGAAAAACATCGATAAATTGTTCAACCTTGTCATCATGAACGTTAATTTCAACCAGCGTAACGTGCATCATTAACCCCCTGATTATTCCAAATAAAATAACAGTCATCCCCATCTCCTCGCATCGGTAAAAGATGGGGAAGCGATCTCATTTAACCTTTCTCACTCAAAAACAGCTCATAAGCACGCTCTGCTGTTTCGTTATGATGAACGACAGCATGTACCGCTTTAATCATGGCTACCGGATCTTCTGACTGGAATATATTACGCCCCATATCTACGCCAGAAGCCCCCTGGTCAATCGCCTGATAGCACATTTCCAATGCTTCACGTTCAGGCAGTTTTTTACCGCCGGCGATGACAATCGGCACCGGACAACCTGCCGCAATACGCTCAAAACCTTTATCGACATAATACGTTTTGATAATTTGCGCCCCCATTTCCGCAGCGATACGCGTTGCCAGTGAAAAATAACGCTGGTCGCGAGCCATATCTTTACCCACCCCGGTCACTGCCATTATTGGCATCCCGACGCGTAACCCGGCATCAATCAGTTGAATAATATTTTTAATCGACTGATGTTCATGTTCACTACCAATATAAACCTGTGCGGCAGCAGCACAGCTATTCAACCGCACAGCGTCATCCATCGCCACCGCAACCGCCTCATTGCTTAATTCAGTGAGAATAGAATTTGCCCCGGACGCGCGTAAAACGACTGGTTTATTGATTGCCGGAGGTACCACACTGCGTAATATGCCGCGAGTACACATTAAGACATCAGCATATTCAAAGAGCGGCGCAATATTGATATCAATACGCTCAAGTCCGGTTGTCGGCCCCTGGAAATATCCATGGTCAAAGGCCAGCATGACCGTTTTCCTGGTCCTGGGATTAAAAATCCTCGCCAGTCTGGACTGCATTCCCCAATCCAGCGCGCCACAGCCTTTTAATGAGAACAAAGTGTTAGTTTGTGGTTTATCGGTGTGAAAATCTTTGCCATCTTTAATATCATCTAAATCAGCCATTCTTTACTCCGTCGATACATAACAGTTATCAGAAATCATATTTGTCGATATTGTCTTTGTTGAAAATGACACGCTCTGGCAATAACACAATGCCGTTACCTTTTGCCTCATAGTGATATCCCTGCTCACTATTAGGTGAAACGGTGACTTTGCCGATGCCGGGAATATCCAGTGAATCACCGACATTCATTGGCATATTTTTCAGCAACGCGTTGGCGACATATACGGAAATTTTTCCCTGTTGGACGACATCCCACAGGCCAAACTCTTTAACAGTGCCGCGCTGAACATAAGGGCGCATTACATTCGGCGTACTAAAACCAACAATCGCGAGATTATTACGTTTAAGGTTCTCCGCCGCCTGTGCCGCAGCAGGTAAAGCGTTAGCGTCAGGCGCGATGATGGCATCCAGATCGGGATACGCTTTGATGATACCTTCCGCCGTCTGGAGCGATTTCGTGGCATCGTTATAGCCAAACTGGGTAGTGACTATCTCCCACCCTGGATGTTCCTGGCTAATTTTGGCTTTAGCTTCTTTTACCCACTGGTTCTGGTCGGTCACCGTTGGGCTGGAATAGAAGAAAGCGACTTTCGCTTTCTCTTTGTCCACCTGATGAGCGGCCATCTCTACCAGCATGCTGCCGAGCTGTTTTGGCGTCCCTTGATTGATATAGTAAGAACGGCACTCCGGCTTGGTATCGGAATCCCAGGTTAATATTTTCACGCCTCTTTGCATTGCCCGCTTCAACGCCGGGCACAGGCCATCAGGCGAAACGGCAGAAACGATAATGGCGTCATACCCCTGATTGACAAAGTTATTCACCAGTTGAACCTGGCCTGAGACGCTGGGCTCTGTAGGGCCATCGTAAGTTACGTCAATGCCCAGCGCTTTTCCCGCTTCCTGCGCGCCATTGCCGCCGCTGGTAAAAAAGCCCACGCCAACCAGTTTGGGAATAAAAGCAATCCGCTCTGCCGCCTGCACGGTCATTACCGCAGATGCCAGACCAAACGCAGTGAGTAAGGCGATCATTTTAATGCTGTGTCTTGCCATTTTTTTCTCCATAAATTTCAAAAGGAAATCATGCCTGATGCGCATTGCGACGGCGTGAGTACCATTCAAGGATTTGGTGACGATGCAAACTGACGGAACGACCAACGACAACAACAATGAGAAGCGCACCGGACAATGCGCTGGAAATTTGATTCGGCACTCCGGCCATCTGTAGCCCCTGCTGTAAAAATCCCACCAGCAGCGCCGCCAACGCGGACCCCATAATCGACCCGGAGCCGCCATAAATATTGGCGCCTCCCAGCACAACCGCCGTAATGGTCGGCATCAGGAAAGAGGCGCCCAGATCCGAACGTGCGGAGCCAAAGTAAGAAACCAGTAATACGGCGGCGATCGCGGAGGCGCATCCGGTCATGGCATACACGGTATACAACGTGCGATTCACCGGGATCGCGCTGTACTGCGCGACACGGGCGCTCTGGCCAATCAGGAAAACGTTGCGTCCCATATGCGTGCGATGCATGAGCAGCCAGAAAAACAGACAGCACACAAGAAAAAAAATAAGCGGCATAGGAATACCAAGAAATGAAATATTGGCAAAGTCAGTGAACGCTGTGGGAAATCCACCAATACCTTCATAACCCGTGGCGCCAGCCATACCAGATAACAATAATGCGCTACCACCAAATAAATACATGGTTCCCAGGGTAATCACCAACGGGTTTACGCCGGTATAAATAATAAGTCCGGCATTTATCAGCCCACATATTGCGCCGAGTAGTAGGGTAATAATAATCGCTAAAGGTAGCGGCATACCGAGCTGAAACAGCACACCCAGGGTAATCGCGCATAGCCCGATTGTAGAACCAAATGAAATATCCATACCACCGCTGACAATAACCATTGTTAGCGGCAAAGCGACAATACCGATACAAATAAAATCGCTAGTGCTAAAAAGTAAGACATTAATATCTAATAAACGTGGATTAATCAGACCGAAAGCCAGAATTTCAAAGATCAATAAGGCTGCCAGCGCAATTTCCCAGCTATAGCGTCGCCATGGATTCATCATGCCACCTCTTTGTTTTTATTCTGTTGTGCGTGCGTTTTTGCTTCCGCCTGTAGTGGAGTGGGTGGTGATATAAAACGGGCATATTTCTGGCGGCGCAGATTGCGTTGTAATGCGCAACGCAGCCGCCCATCGAATACCAGTACGCCCAACAATACCAGGCCAGCAATAAAATCGTTCCACCAGGCGGGGATGCGCAGCAGCACTAACACACTATCGATTTGCGTAAGAAAATAAGCGCCGAGAATAGCGCCGATGACCGTGCCTGACCCGCCTAACAGGCTAATTCCCTCCAATACGCAGGCCGCGATGGCTTTCATTTCCAGCCCCGTGCCGGTTTGATTGGGAATGAAGCCAATCTGCGAGGCAAACACGATTCCAGCCAATGCCGCCATACCGCCATTAAGTGAAAATGCCATGATGCGTACCATCTCGGTACGGACACCCAATTGCCGGGCGCCCTGCAGGTTATCGCCGGTGGCGTAAAAATTGCGGCCAAAGGCGGTTTTCGCCAGGAGCCAGGCCATAAGCAGCGCTAACACCAGGGTAAACCAGCCGATTGCGGAAATTCCCAGAAACACCGGAGCAGAGAGTTGCTTTAAGCCTGCGGGTAATCCTTCAATCCATTTTCCCCCTGTCCATAGCAGCATGATCCCACGATACAAGCCCAGCGTTCCCAGCGTGGCGACAATGGCGGGTATCTTCAACCAGGCAACCAGTACGCCATTAAAAAATCCGGCGACAATTCCTAATATTAGTGTGGCCAGGCAGGCGACCGGCAGGCTATAGCCGGCGTTTAACATTACTCCCAGCAATACCGCGCACATTCCTGTCGTCGAGCCCACCGATACATCAATATTGCGGGTGAGCATTACCATCGTCGCGCCAATCGCCAACAGCATCAAAATTTGCGCGCTACTGAAAACCATTGTCAGCGTTTGCACGCTCAAATACTGGCTATCCAGCGCGCCAAGAAACACGAATAAACAGACTATTGCCAGCAGTGCCGTCGCTTCCCGGTTATTTTGGATGAATTTCAACATGTTGCCTCCGACGCACCATGTTCGCCAAACGCAACGTGCATGATGGTATCAACGTTAATTTCCTCGCCGCATAACGCAGGCCCCCCCAGTTCCCCCTGGTGCATGACATATACGCGATCGGCCATCTGCTCTATCTCTTCCAGATCGGAGGAAATAAACAGCACCGCGACATTTTGTTGCGCGATACTGCGCAACAGCTGATAAATATCGCTGCGGGCGGAGACATCGACACCGCGGGTCGGTTCATCGACAATCAGTAATTGCGGAGAGGCCTCCAGGCATTTGGCAATCAATACTTTTTGCTGGTTACCGCCGGATAAAGTACGCGCCGCCTGTTCGGCATTATTGAGTTTGATATTTAACGCGCGGTGGTAACGTTCAAGGGTGGCGTTATCCCGCTGGGGCTTTATCCAAAATCCTTTTTGGTTGTGGGTCAGCGAACAGACATTCCATGCCAGGGAAGCGTCAAGATACAGCCCGGATGACTGCCGATCTTCCGGCAAATAGACCAGGCCGAGCTGCAACCGCTGTTGGGTTGTCAGGGCGTTAATTTCTTCACCATTGAACAGCATCCGCCCCGCATTGACCGGTCTAATACCGTACAGCGTTTCAGCCAATTCTGTGCGTCCCGCGCCGACCAACCCGGCCAAACCAAGGATTTCGCCTGCCCGCACCTCAAGGTTGATATTCATAAAACCTTCGCCCGTCAGTGACTCCAGCGCTAATACCGTCGCGCCGCGTTCGTTCTGCGGGCGGCTGCCAGGCAATTCCAGCCACAACTTTTGACTCGCGGAAAGACTGACGCCCTGCGTTGCCGGGGTGATAGCTTGAATAATCTCGTCGGTAGAAAGGTCATGCGTTTTTCTGAATAATGCGATTTTACCGTCACGCATCACGCTAACGCAGTGAGCTAACTGTCTAATTTCTGGCAGCTTATGAGAAATAAATACAATTCCGACACCCTTTTTCAGCAACTCTTGCAGACGCGTAAATAACCGGTCAGTTTCGGCTGGCGTTAACGACGCCGTGGGCTCATCAAGAATTAAGATTCGCGAGTCGCGCATCAAGCCGCGCATAATTTCAACGATCTGGCGGTCTGCAACATCAAGCGTACCCGCAGCGCTCGCCGGATCGAGTTGGCATCCCATCGCCTTTAATAGCTGCTGCATTTTTTCCGTGGAGGCCTGACGTCCCTGCAAGCCAAACAAGATATTTTCCCGCACAGATAAACTCGGAAATAACAGAGGCTCCTGGGGAACCAGGTAAATGCCATACTGGTGCGCCTTCAGAGGCGTTAAATGACTGCAACGCACACCAGCAATATCGATAGTCCCTCCATCTGGCGGGACTATACCGGCAATAATCTTCATTAATGTTGATTTACCCGCACCATTGCCGCCAAGCAATGCGTGCACCTCTCCCGCATGCAGAGTAAAGTCAATTCCCTTTAGTACTTCGACGCCGGAATAACTTTTATAAATGTTCTGCACACAAATCAGAGGGGATGCAGTATTGTGACTGATTTGCATGTTGCCTCCGCTCCCTCAATGTTGACTGACGGGACTGAACAAATGTTTTTTGAAAAAGAAATTGTTCAAAACGGTAGTAGTTATTTGGTCAAAAAACTCTCATCCAGATCACGTTTTCTGAATAAATGAATTTTTAGATGATAAATGTTCAGATTTGGCGCGTTTTTGTGGCGTTAATCACGGTTATTTCGGAGTGATAACTGAACAATTGTGTTAATGATTTAGAAATGTTCAAAGTAAAGCCAGGTTATGACAATGAGCGATAATACGTTGGTATCTGATTATGGAATGTGCGAAGAAGAGCAGGTGGCGCGTATTGCCTGGTTCTACTATCACGATGGATTGACGCAGAGTGAAATCAGCGAGCGTCTGGGGCTAACCCGGCTAAAGGTTTCTCGTCTGCTGGAGAAAGGGCATCAGTCCGGTATTATTCGCGTACAAATCAACTCCCGTTTCGAAGGGTGTCTTGAGTATGAAAATGCCTTGCGTAACCACTTCGCATTGCAGAATATCCGCGTGCTGCCGGCATTACCCGATGCCGATATTGGTCTGCGCTTAGGAATCGGCGCCGCCCATATGTTGATGGAGTCACTGCGGCCACAGCAACTGCTGGCCGTCGGCTTTGGCGAAGCCACGATGACCACATTAAAACGCCTCAGCGGATTTATCTCGGCGCAACAAATCCGACTGGTCACGTTATCCGGCGGCGTGGGGCCGTATATGACCGGAATAGGCCAGCTTGATGCCGCTTGTAGCGTAAGTATTATGCCCGCGCCGCTGCGCGCATCATCGCAGGAAATTGCCTGCACGCTGCGCAATGAAAATAGCGTGCGGGATGTGATGCTCACAGCGCAAGCTGCCGATGCCGCCATCGTGGGGATTGGGGCAATTAACCAGAAAGATCAAGCCAGTATCTTAAAATCCGGCTATATCACTCAGGGTGAACAACTCATGATTGGCCGCAAAGGCGCAGTAGGCGATATTCTGGGCTATTTTTTTGATGCTCATGGCGAAATTATTCCAGACATCAAAATCCATAACGAATTAATTGGCCTGAAGTTAAATTCACTTTCCACGATCCCAACTGTGATTGGCGTCGCCGGCGGCGAACAAAAAGCAGAAGCTATTATTGCCGCTATGCGCGGTAACTATATCAATGCGCTGGTTACCGATCAGAAAACCGCAGGGAAAATAATTCAACTTATTGAAAAATAAAAAATAAAATAACACTTACCTCAATTCAATAAACAATAACTGACAGGATTTTATGTAACGATGTAAAAATAGCCGAGGGTAAAAAAATGGCTCGACTCTGTACCCATACTGAATCAGGACATTACCTGATGGCTCTTGACGCCGGTACCGGTAGCGTCAGAGCAGTAATTTTTGATCTACAAGGAAAGCAAATAGCTGTCGGTCAAGCGGAATGGCAGCATCTGGCCGTGCCGGATGTGCCTGGTTCGATGGAGTTTGATCTTGCCAAAAACTGGCAACTGGCTTGCCAGTGTATCCGTCAGGCACTACAGAAAGCCGCCATCCCTGCAACGGCTATCGCTGCCGTATCGGCCTGTTCGATGCGTGAAGGCATTGTTATTTATGACAGTAACGGCGAACCCATTTGGGCCTGCGCTAATGTTGACGCCCGCGCGGCGCACGAAGTCAGTGAATTAAAAGAGCTGCACGATAACACCTTTGAGGAGGAAGTTTATCGTTGCTCCGGGCAAACGCTGGCGCTCAGCGCTATTCCGCGTCTGCTCTGGCTTGCCCACCATCGTCCGGATATTTATCATCGCGCGTCAACCGTCACTATGATCAGCGACTGGATGGCCTTTATGCTCAGCGGCGAACTGGCGGTCGATCCCTCCAACGCAGGCACGACGGGGTTATTGGATCTGGTGACCCGCAACTGGAAACGTAGTCTGTTACAGATGGCGGGCCTGCGTTCTGACATTCTCTCGCCGGTAAAAGAAACCGGGACACTGCTCGGTCACATTTCACAGAAAGCGGCTGAACAGTGCGACCTGCAAGCGGGTACGCCGGTCATCGTTGGCGGCGGCGATGTGCAGTTAGGCTGTCTGGGGCTGGGCGTCGTACGCCCGGCGCAAACGGCCGTGCTGGGCGGAACCTTCTGGCAACAGGTCGTCAATCTTCCCGCGCCGGTCACCGACCCAAACATGAACGTTCGCATCAATCCTCATGTGATCCCCGGTATGGTACAAACCGAGTCTATTAGCTTTTTTACTGGGTTAACGATGCGTTGGTTCCGCGACGCCTTTTGCGCCGAGGAAAAACTAATCGCTGAAAGGTTAGGTATTGATGCGTATTCCCTGCTGGAAGATATGGCCAGCCGGGTGCCTCCCGGCGCGCACGGTGTGATGCCCATCTTCTCTGACGTTATGCGTTTTAAACGCTGGTACCATGCCGCGCCGTCGTTTATCAATCTGTCTATCGATCCTGAAAAATGTAATAAAGCGACCCTATTTCGCGCGCTGGAAGAGAATGCCGCCATTGTTTCCGCCTGCAATTTACAGCAAATTGCCGCGTTTTCCGGCGTACAGGCCGACTCGCTGGTTTTTGCCGGCGGAGGATCTAAAGGCAAATTATGGAGCCAAATCCTTGCCGACGTTACGGGACTCACCGTTCACGTACCTGTCGTCAAAGAAGCTACCGCGCTAGGGTGCGCTATTGCCGCAGGCGTTGGCGTGGGTATCTGGCCATCGCTGGCGGAAACGGGAGAAAAGCTAGTGCGCTGGGATCGGGAGCATAAACCTAATCCTGAAAATTTCGCTGTCTATCAGCAGGCCAGAGAAAAATGGCAGGCCGTTTATCAGGATCAACGCGCGCTGGTCGATGGTGGCTTAACGACATCCCTCTGGAAAGCGCCAGGCCTGTAACAGGAGAATAAGCATGCAAAAAACGAATGAGAAGAATCATGAATACCGCTTTAGTGATAATGGCCCTAAATACTTAATCCGTGGGCCGGGCTGCGATATGGGCGTCGTCATACTACAACCAGGGCAGTCATTCCCTAACCATCGCCATAATACCGCTTGTGAGGTTTTTTATACCCTAAGCGGTGAAGTGTGCCTGTATCTGGAAGGAACACCTCATATCCTGCAAACTGGAGATGTTTTACAGTGCGAACCAGGGGAGGCACATTATCTCATTAATAACGGCGATAAGCCCTAGAAAGGCGTGTTTATTAAATCGCCGCATCTGGAAAATGACAGCCACCCCGCAGATCCACCGGCCTGGTAACGCCCACGCCATCGCCAGATTTTGCCGGATAGCGCCACGAGAGCCTTGTCCGGCCTCCAAACGGCATTCGTTAATGCAATATCAAGCTGTCATTTGATGACCTGTTGGTTCAAGATATCACACTGATGATCCTGAATTTCCTCGGCAGAAGCGCGATTGAAGGTCAGTAAATTACGCTCGGTCGCCAGCAGGACAAAAGAGCCATCGCTTTGGCGTACCACCGCCAGCGCGCTACATCACTGCATCCCCGCCCGCGCAGGAACTTTCCCTGGTCCCATCGCCACCACAGCAGCAAAAAATAGCAGTGCGGTCATAAACTCCGGCAGTAGCGAAGTCGCCCACAGAAGGATAGTAATGCCAACGATGATGGAAGGGAGGATCAGAGGATAGGACAACCAGAGCGACATACCTGTCTCCTGACGATTTTTTCAGCAAGAATACGACGGACAGTCAGGCAGGTAAACGCCAGATATAGTGGGGTTATCGCAGGATTAAGTGGACAGATCAGTGATAATGAATTTCACCAAAGTATTCAGACAGCACGTAATAGCGGCAATACTCAAAAGGGCTGTCCTTCCCGGCCTGAAACGTCTGTCTGGCGACGGATAACAGCGGTTTATTGGGGGCGATTTGCAATTTTTCGCACAGGTCAGCGGAAGGTAAAATCGCCTCAACTTTTTCTATCGCCGAGTCGCTTGTGACGTTTAATAACGAATAAAGCGACGTATGCTCCAGCGCCTGCGGTGTGAGTTGCAGATCGGGAAAGAAGCTAAGATCGAGATAGATCTTTTCATGGTTAAACGGACGGTTATTCAGGCAACGAATACGCGAAATATAGAGATAGTGATGCTGTGCGGGCAGGCTCAAGCCGTCTGCCTGAGCGTCGCGCGCGCGGCGCGGCGCGATTTCCAGAATACGGTTCTCAATCGCCACGCTGGCGTCCTGGAGATCGCGGGTAATACCGCGAAACGTGTGCCCGTAGCTCACGCCTTCCGGCACCGAGCACACCACCGAACCACTCCCGCGCTGCGACGAAATAATGCCCGCATTGATTAATTCGCTCCAGGCCTGTTTAACCACAATCAGCGAGACGTTGTAGGATCTGGCAATCTCTTTTTGCGTCGGTAGTTGGCTACCCAAAGGCAAAGACCCGTTCTGGATCTGCTGACAGATGATAAAAAATAGTTGCTTATAAAGCGGAGTAAAGCTCGTTTTATCAACCTGCAAGCTGCGCACCTCACGTCTTCGCCAGCAGGGGACGTTTTACCGTCCCCGGCAGGGTGAAGTCGCTACCCTGCGATTTGCCTGGCCAGTTCTGCCAAATCGAAATGATTCATACGATCCAAAGTCGTTAAATAATCGGCGGGAAAAGCCTCCACGCCATGGAATGCGCCGGAAATCGCCCCGACCATGGTGGCGACAGTATCAGTATCATTGCCGATATTAACGCCGGAGATAATAGCATCTACGGCAGAATTCGGACAACACGCGAACAGGCCAAAGGCCGCGGGCACCGCTTCACTCACGTGCAGCCCGGAGCCAATAATATCGGCAATATCCACTATCGCCGTTTCCCAATGGCGATGACGTTTACCGATATCTACGGCCAGCTCAATGCGTCGGGCAACGGAAGGACCTGCCACCATCATCGCCCCTTGCTCCTGCGCCAGCAGATAGCCCCTTTGCGCACCGTAAATACCGGCGGCAATAATGCTGTCTGCATTGGTCTGCGCTCTTAACGCCTCGCTGGTTGCCGCCGCCATCGCCGCTGCGCCGGACATCGCCAGCACGTTATTATGCGTAAAACGGCAAATCTGCAGCGCGCAGTCAATCGCCGCGTCAATATCACCCGGGTGCAGCACCGCCGCTGGCCAAATCTTCATGGCGGCGCCGTTCGTTGCCTCCGCATTACCCTTATTAATGATCTGTACCGACTGTTTCTCGCCTTCCAGCTCACCCTGTAAAGAGGCGCGGTTATCATTGAATATTGCCTTCATTGCCGCACGCGTCGTCGGGCCGGTAAAGTTGGCGTAGTACGGGTAATCCAGCCACTGCTGGAAAGCTTCGCGCATCGCTTCGTCGCTGACTTCACGCTGATGGCGCAGCAGCGCATCCATGATGTACTTCGCCTGAATAAAATCATCCGTGCACATCCCCGCTTCATTGCAGCGCCCAAACGTGTCCGCAGGCGGTTTTTGAAAGGTCGTCACCCAGCCGCCAAAATAGTCTTTTATTTGCTGCTGGGTGCGTACTTCCGTCGCGGCTCCCATCGCGTCCGCGGCGGCGGCGCCCACCAGGCATCCCAGTATTTTGTTTTGATCAACGTGCATGATGACTCCTTATTTCACGGTCATGGCTTGTGCCAGCGAATGGCTGGACAGAAAAGTGTTTAGCTGGTCGGGAAACGGCAGAGCGGTCATTGCGCCTTTTGCCGTCACCGCCATAGCGCCGCAGGCATTGGCATTGCTGATGGCTTCCGCCAGCAGGGCATGATCCCAGCAA
Organism: Salmonella sp. K21076; assembly: GCF_039650795.1. Taxonomy (NCBI): domain Bacteria; kingdom Pseudomonadati; phylum Pseudomonadota; class Gammaproteobacteria; order Enterobacterales; family Enterobacteriaceae; genus Salmonella; species Salmonella sp. K21076. The sequence goes on along the minus strand of NZ_JBCLYA010000004.1, from coordinate 76,072 downwards.
TTTGCGCGGGAAAGGGTGAACAGCAGGCCGCCGACAAAAGCATCGCCTGCTCCGGTGGTATCGACGACATCGACGCGTGGTGCGGGAAAATGGAACTCCCCCTCGGCGGTAATCAACAGCGCGCCATCGGCCCCCAGCGAAATGATCGTGGTGTCACAGCCTAGATCGCGCAGGTAATAACGCGCATCCTGCCAGTGACTGGCCCCGCTGAGCTGGCACAGCTCATCTGCCGAGACTTTGCAGATAGAAGCCAACGCGGCGGACCGGGCGATCAGTTCAGGGATTTCATCGGTATTGCGCCACATCTTGCTGCGTAAGTTGACGTCGAATAACACGTAGCCACCGGCTTCTCGCATGCGTCTCGCCCCTTCCAGACATGCTTCGCGAGCGGGACTGTCGGTGAGGCCAATTGAGCTGAAGTAAAACCATTCGTGCTGCCTGAACGGCGGCAAATCCTGCGGCGAAACGTAGGTATCAGCCCCCGGATGCACCAGATAGGTAAAGCTGCGTTCCCCGTCAGCCGTCAGGTTGACGATCAGCACCGCGCTGGTCAGGGCCGCATCCAGCCGCAGCGAAGAGACATCCACGCCGTTATCCTGAAAAACCTGGCGCAGGAAACGACCGGCGTCATCATCACCAAGACAACCGATAAAACCGCACTCCCCGCCCAGCCTGGCAACGCATACCCCCACGTTCGCCGACGCTCCGCCGGGGCATTTCAGATAGCTGTTCTGTTTTTCCGGCACCAGATCAACGGAGGCATCGCCGATAACCCAAACCTTATTCATGGCCTTCATTTGCGCCTCCTTATGCCTGTTTCTGCGCCAGGGCGAGCTGAATATCACGATAATATTCATTATTAATCAGATACTTTTTCATCAGCAGCCCAACCGCAAGGTGGAACAGAGCCGGAATGAGCGTCATCATCAGCGCAATACCGGTGAGCGAACGCGCGCTCTGTTCAACATCGGCCTGATAGCCAAAGTGGCTCAGCAGGAATCCGAGTATCCCGCCCGCGATCCCCATCCCAAACTTCTGGAAGAAGAGGATGCCGCCAAACGCCAACCCGGAAACGCGCAGACCGGTTTTCTTTTCTCCGTAATCCACCGCTTCGGCGATAGAGGACCAGAACACCGGCATTTACATATCGCAGAAGAAATTAATAAGAAAATAGAACGCAAACGCCAGGATAAGATTTTCACGCCCGACAGAGAAATACATCAGCGCGCTCAGGATAAAGGTAATAATCTGGGTGTAGCGGAACATCTTAATTTTGTCCCAGAACTTGGTTATCCAGGTGGTGGCAATCATCGCTAAAATAGAGGCAACGACGCCGGTAGTCAGGAAGGGTGAAATCAGGCTATCTCCGCCGTTCAGATAATACTTGGCGTAATAAGCGGCAACGGAACCGCGAATAACATAACCGCACATCAGCAGCAGAATAACAACGCCGAGAATAATCCACTGATCGTTACGTAACAGATATTTAAACTGTTTCCCCACCGATAGCGAGGTAATCTCCGGCTCGCTGCGTTCACGCGTGGTGAGAAAACAGAAGATAAACAGCAGCGCACCCATTGCCCCCATTAAGCCCATCGAAAACTGATAGCCCAAAGCCTTATTACCCTGCCCCAGCCAGACGGCAAGCATCGGTACAACGATAGTCACCAGAAAAGCGGCAATCTTGGTCATCACAAAGCGATAACCGTTGGCGCTTAACCGCTCAACGGGGTCGCTGGTAATGACGCCAATCATCGAAATATAAGGAATGGTGATCGCGGTATAGACCAGGGTCATAAGAATATAGGTGCCATAGGCCCACGCTAGCTTGGCCATATAAGCCATGTCAGGCGTAATAAACATCAAATACACGGCGAAACCAAAAGGAATGGCAAACCACAGCAGCCACGGGCGGTAACGTCCCCAGCGCGTGTTCAGTTTATCGGTCAGAACCCCCATGGCCGGATCGATAATGGCATCAATCATCCGCACAACCACAAACAGTACGCCAACATCAGCGGCGCTCAGGCCGTAGATATCGGTATAGAAATAGGCGAGGAGCAGCTGCATGGCGATAATCACAACGTTTATCGCCATATCTCCCGCGCCGAAGCCGATTTTTTCCACGATAGAAAGTTTCATGTTGATATTCCTTTACGCTTAACAGCGCAAATCTGGTGAACAATTAATGATGTCACTACATGAAATAAAAACGTTTTTATATATAAGCCATCCATCAGACAATCTATGGAGGCTATGAAGAGAGTGTAACGAACCACCAAAAGATATAAAGGTATACCTTTATATCTTTTGGTTGGTTTCACATATTTTTATAGACACGATCTTACCCCAGTTTTAAACCGGGATAAGAATCAATAAGATAATGAGCAGGGGGGTGTAACGAAAATCAGCGGGAAGACAAAATGGCGCAACTATGGTCCTGAATCTCTTCCGCCGATGCGCGATTAAGCGTCAGCAGGTTACGCTCGGTCGCCAGCAGAACAAAAGAGTCGTCGCTTTGGCGTACCACCGCCAGCGCATAGCGTCCCATATGATCGCGCGCTTCCGGCACCTCTTCCGCCAGCATCATAAACGGACTACGCTGCGCCAGTTCGCTCTCGGTTACCCGGCGCGCCAGGTATTCATGCCCCATCAGATCGCCCGGCAGCGGAAGCCAGCGAGTGCTGATGCGCGTGAGATCGTTATCCAGTTGTTCCCGAACGTCAGGACGGATGCAAGAAATATGGATATGCAAATGGTCCTGTGAACGACCAAGCCGCGAATTAATCGCCAGCGAGACCGCGCTATCCGGAATATCATGCCCGTATTTTTTACTCATATAGCCGCGAGCCTGCCAGGCCAGCCAGAAAAAGTTGGGCGTAGCGGGTTCCAGCAATAGCGGGCTTTCTGTACCGTTGATACGGTAGGTGGGCATCAATAAATATTGCAACGGACCGTGACGATCTTTAAAGATGACATAGCCGGCGCGAGGTTTGACTTCCGCGCAAGGCGCTGGGTTTTGATGCTGTAACTGATCGGGCAGGCACCGTTCAAGCACGATTTCCCGTAATGCATCAGGATTGCCGGAAAATTTCCAGTAACCGACGCCCGCCGCGGCGACAATCACTATCACCGCCAGTAAAAAGTAGCCTGTTTTTTTCATGATATGCGTTCCCTGTGACCCATAGACGGGGAAGAGTAACGCAAAATTGTGGCAAAGAAAAAACCCGGTAACATAATACGTTACCGGGTTTATAAACGGTTTAGCGTTTGCTGATTTGGTCGAACGTACCGCCATTAGCAAAGTGATCTTTTTGCGCCTTCACCCAGCCGCCAAACACCTCGTCAATGGTGAATAGCTTCAGCTTCGGAAACGCATCGTCGTATTTTTTCGCCACGTCAGCATCGCGCGGACGGTAGAAGTTTTTCGCTGCTATCTCCTGCCCTTCCGGCGAATAGAGATACTTGAGATACGCCTCCGCCACCGCATTCGTCCCTTTCTTCTCAACGACTTTATCCACCACGGACACGGTCGGCTCTGCGAGGATAGATTCACTCGGGGTCACTATCTCGAATTTATCTTTACCCAGTTCGTTCGTCGCCAGCAGCGCTTCGTTTTCCCAGGCGATCAGCACATCACCGATACCGCGTTCAACGAAAGTATTGGTTGAGCCACGCGCACCGGAGTCCAGCACTTCAACGTTTTTAAACAGGGCTTTGACAAAGTCCTGGGCTTTGGCCTGATCGTTATTGTTGTGGTGCAGGGCGTAGCCCCATGCCGCCAGATAGTTCCAGCGTGCGCCGCCGGAGCTTTTCGGGTTTGGCGTAATCACCGACACACCGGGTTTAATCAGATCGTTCCAGTCATGAATTTGTTTTGGATTGCCTTTGCGGACCAGGAAAACAATGGTGGAGGTGTAAGGTGCTGAGTTATCCGGCAGACGCTTGATCCAGTTTTTATCGATACGACCACGTTCAGCAATAGCGTCCACATCGTAAGCCAGCGCCAGCGTCACGACATCGGCTTCAATGCCGTTAATGACGGAAGTCGCCTGTTTACCTGAACCGCCGTGCGACTGGCGGATCACGACGTTGTCGCCGGTTTCCTGCTTCCAGTGCGCGCTAAACGCTTTGTTGTACTGCTCGTACAGCTCACGCGTTGGATCGTACGATACGTTAAGTAACTGAATATCCTTTGCCAGAATGCTGGTTGACGCCAGCAATAATGTGAACCCCACGCCCCACTTTTTCATCGCCCGACTCGCTTATGTTGTGTTGTGATGAGCAAAGCGTGCCAGAAAGAGATCCAAACATTAAAGAATAAAAAAAGATTGGCTATAACTTCGAGGAATAAATCTGAGGGATTGCCGGATGGCGGCTAGCGCCTAATCCGGCCTACACGTTTCTGCAACCTGTAGGCCTGATAAGCGTAGCGCCATCAGGCGCGCAAAAACAATCAGTACAGTTTTTTCGCGCACTCCATCCAGTCGCTTTTGAACGGACGCTTCATGTTTTCAATCGCATCGATGATGTCATGATGAACAAGCTGCTCGTTCTGGATACCGACACAACGACCGCCATGGCCTTCCAGCAGCAGGTCAATAGCATACGCGCCCATACGGGAAGCCAGAATGCGATCGTAAGGTACCGGGGAACCACCGCGCTGAATGTGGCCGAGCACCGTCGCACGCGTTTCACGGCCCGTTTCTTTTTCAATAAAGTGCGCCAGTTCGTCAACATCGCACATATGCTCAGTAATAGCGACGATAGCGTGTTTTTTCCCTTTCGCGATCCCGGCTTTGATTTCGGCCACCAGATCTTCGCGATTAAATTCAACTTCCGGCACCACGATAAACTCACAGCCGCCAGCAATAGCCGCCGCCAACGTCAGGTCGCCGCAATAACGGCCCATCACCTCAACGATAGAGATACGCTGGTGAGAAGAGGAGGTGTCACGCAGACGGTCAATCGCTTCCACTACAGTGCCGAGAGCAGTGAAGTAGCCGATAGTGTAGTCGGTGCCTTTGATGTCGTTATCGATAGTGCCTGGCAGACCGATGCACGGGAAGCCCATTTCAGTCAGACGTTTTGCACCCATATAAGAACCGTCGCCGCCAATAACTACCAGCGCATCGATACCGCGTTTTTTCAGGTTTTCGATCGCGACAGCGCGAATATTTTCGTCACGGAATTCCGGGAAACGGGCGGAACCGAGGAAAGTACCGCCACGGTTGATCATGTCAGATACGCTGTAACGGTCAAGCTGAACCATACGATCTTCATACAGGCCCAGATAGCCGTCATAAATGCCCATGACTTCCAGCCCTTCCGTCAACGCTGCGCGCACAACACCGCGGATTGCCGCGTTCATGCCCGGCGCATCACCGCCGCTTGTCAACACACCGATTTTCTTAATCATGACTACCTCTGAACTTTGGAATGCAAAATGAAATCTATTGCCGGAAGCCGATTTCGCACTTCGAAACGATCCAACGAATATACAGATAGTATAACAATCCCTTCCTGCTGAATTGATTCAGGTCAGGCCAAATGGCGGTAATTTATACACAAAATGCTGGCCTGGCTCACTTTTTAACAATCAATTATACAAGCTCGAACTTCCTGCCTTCCCTGGGGACGACTGAACAGGGATCCTGATGAATAATGACATCTGAACCCGGAAAACGCCGCAAAATCGCCTGCTCTACCTGGTCAGCCACAAAATGCGCCTGAACGAGCGGCAGATTATCTTCCATTTCCAAATGAATCTGAATAAAGCGAGTCGGCCCTGACTGCCGCGTGCGGAGATCGTGCGCGCCGCTGACTCCCGGCCATGACGTCACGATATCAATAATTTCCTGTCGTTCCGCATCGGGCAGCGCGCGATCCAATAATGACTGCACCGCCTCATACCCCATACGTAACGCGCTATACAAAATATAGATGCCGATACCTAACGCAAACAGGGCATCCGCACGATGCCAACCGTACCAGGATAACCCCAGCGCGATAAGAATCGCTCCGTTCATCATAACATCAGACTGATAATGAAGCATATCCGCCCGTACCGCCTGACTTTGGGTCTTGCGTACCACCCAGCGCTGAAACGTGACCAGTATAATAGTGCATATCAGAGCGATGACGGTAACGCCAATCCCCACGCCGGGGTCGTTCATTGGCGTCGGCTTAATCAGATTCTGGATACTGGTCAAAAACAACGCCGAACCGGAAATAAACATACTTTGCGCCAGCGCCGCCAGCGACTCCGCTTTACCGTGACCAAACGTATGTTCATCATCTGCGGGTTGCAGCGAATAACGCACGACCAACAAATTCGTCAATGACGCGGCAATATCCACCAGCGAGTCCACCAACGCCGCCAGAATACTCACCGATCCCGTATACCACCACGCAAAAATTTTGATCAAAAGTAACGCTGATGCCATCGCCGTTGCCGCGATAGCCGCCCGGCTAACCAGCCGTCCATAGGTTTGATTCATAAATACTCCCGCTATCTTCTGCCGGTAGTATAACGGATGGTTTAAAACAGTAAGCTAATAACAGAATGACAAACTGGAGATAAAAAAAACCCCCACATCATGTGGGGGAAGACAGGGATGGTGTCTATGGCAAGGAAAACAGGGTTGTTACTGGGAACGTGAGTTGCTACTACTCAATAATTTCAACGATGAACTTTTTTGCCATTGCGCCACGTCGCGCAGTTGCTCCATTCGTTGCTGATGCTTTTCATTCAAAACCGCTTGCTGCTCCGGCGTTAACAGGCGATACATCTGGTTACGCACGCGGGCCATTTCGACCTGGCGGGCAACCTGCTCTTGCGCCATTTTTTCTGCCTGAGCGCGCACAACGCTTTCATCAAATTTTTCTGCGGTGACAAGCCGATGCATTGTCTCCATTTCGCTAACATTAACAGGAGGCTGTTCGTGCCTTGCCTGCTGCATAAGATCTCGCATCTGCTGACGCTGATGTTCGGTTAAACTTATGCCGTCAAACATATGATTTTGCGCGCTACGCTGCGTGGCCCCGTCACCGGGGTGCCAGTTATCGCTTGTAACAACTTCAGCTGCGTGGCTTAAAAAACTGAATGCCAGCGTTGAGGCCATAACAGCAGCGGTAACTTTGCGCATCGCTTGCTCCCAAAATCTTTTCTGTCGCGATTCAACGAGAGACAGTTTACGATTCGGGCTGCAAACATGCGTCAGGGGGTGTAAAACAACGTAAAGTCATGGATTAGCGACGCCTGATGACGTAATTTCTGCCTCGGAGGTACGTAAACAATGAATAAAATCCTGTTAGTTGATGATGACCGAGAGCTGACTTCCCTGTTAAAAGAGCTCCTCGAAATGGAAGGTTTTAATGTCCTGGTGGCCCACGACGGCGAGCAGGCGCTTGAGCTTTTGGATGACAGCATCGATTTACTTTTGCTTGACGTCATGATGCCGAAGAAAAACGGTATCGATACGTTGAAAGCGCTTCGCCAGACACACCAGACGCCTGTCATTATGCTGACCGCGCGCGGCAACGAGCTGGATCGCGTTCTCGGCCTTGAGCTGGGCGCGGACGACTATTTGCCCAAACCGTTTAACGACCGCGAGCTGGTAGCGCGCATCAGGGCTATTTTGCGCCGTTCCCACTGGAGCGAGCAGCAGCAGAGCAGCGACAACGGCTCGCCGACGCTGGAAGTTGATGCGCTAAGCCTTAATCCGGGTCGCCAGGAAGCCAGTTTCGATGGCCAAACGCTGGAGCTGACCGGTACGGAATTCACCCTGCTCTATTTACTGGCGCAACACCTCGGCCAGGTGGTTTCCCGTGAACATTTAAGTCAGGAAGTGCTGGGTAAGCGCCTGACGCCGTTCGATCGCGCCATTGATATGCATATTTCTAACCTGCGCCGCAAACTGCCGGAACGCAAAGACGGTCACCCGTGGTTTAAAACATTGCGTGGTCGCGGCTATCTGATGGTTTCCGCTTCATGATAGGAAGTTTAACCGCGCGCATCTTCGCCATCTTCTGGTTGACGCTGGCGCTGGTGCTAATGCTGGTACTGATGTTGCCCAAGCTCGATTCACGCCAGATGACCGAGCTGCTGGACAGCGAACAGCGCCAGGGATTGATGATAGAGCAACATGTAGAAGCTGAACTTGCGAACGATCCGCCCAACGACCTGATGTGGTGGCGTCGCCTGTTCCGCGCGATCGATAAGTGGGCGCCGCCTGGACAGCGGTTATTACTGGTGACCTCTGAAGGACGCGTGATCGGTGCTGAACGCAGCGAAATGCAGATCATTCGTAACTTCATTGGTCAGGCGGATAACGCCGATCATCCGCAGAAGAAAAAATATGGCCGCGTAGAGATGGTGGGGCCGTTCTCCGTTCGCGACGGAGAGGATAATTACCAGCTTTACCTGATTCGACCGGCCAGCAGTTCGCAATCCGATTTTATTAATCTGCTGTTTGACCGCCCGCTTCTGTTGCTCATTGTCACGATGCTGGTCAGTTCGCCGCTCTTGCTATGGCTGGCATGGAGTCTGGCGAAACCGGCGCGTAAGTTGAAAAACGCGGCTGATGAAGTGGCGCAAGGCAACCTGCGTCAGCATCCGGAGCTGGAGGCGGGTCCGCAGGAGTTCCTCGCCGCTGGCGCCAGTTTTAACCAGATGGTGACGGCGCTGGAACGGATGATGACCTCGCAGCAGCGTTTGCTGTCAGACATCTCCCATGAGCTGCGAACGCCCCTTACGCGCCTGCAACTGGGTACCGCGCTGCTGCGTCGTCGTGGCGGCGAAAGCAAAGAGCTGGAGCGTATTGAAACCGAAGCGCAGCGTCTGGACAGCATGATCAATGACCTGCTGGTGATGTCGCGTAACCAACAGAAAAATGCGCTGGTCAGCGAAACGATGAAAGCCAATCAGCTATGGGGCGAAGTGCTGGATAACGCCGCCTTTGAAGCCGAACAGATGGGCAAGTCGTTAACGGTAAATTATCCGCCGGGGCCGTGGCCGCTCTATGGCAACCCAAACGCACTGGAAAGCGCGCTGGAAAATATTGTTCGTAATGCGCTGCGCTATTCACATACGAAGATTGAAGTCGGCTTCTCGGTGGATAAAGACGGTATTACGATCACGGTCGATGACGACGGACCGGGCGTAAGCCCTGAAGACCGCGAGCAGATCTTCCGTCCGTTCTATCGCACTGATGAGGCGCGCGACCGCGAGTCTGGCGGCACCGGGCTGGGGCTGGCGATTGTCGAAAGCGCCATGCAGCAGCACCGCGGCTGGGTGAAGGCTGACGATAGCCCGCTGGGTGGGTTGCGGCTCACGCTGTGGCTACCGCTGTACAAGCGAACCTAAAAACCATCGGCCTGCGAATGCAGGCCGATTTTTTATCTCGCCGTCGAGATTTACCGGGAAATGTCTGGCGCTAAAATCCACTCGGCGCTGTCGTTCCACACGTCCATCCGGGTAATTTTGCCATCGCGCACTTCGAAACGATCGATAAAGCGGTTATCGGCAAACGGGCGACCGTCGGGCCATTCGCCATACAACGTACCGTTGGAATAAATCACAACGTAATCATCATGCTGCACCGCATCAAACTTGCCCAGCGCCTTCTTCACCCACTTGTAGCGAGCGCCGTTAAACTGCGCGATATCTGCCGCGCCCGCCATCGCCCGGCCTCCGGTGAAGGTAATTTTCACCTCCGGGTGCATATACGTTGCGGCGCGTTCAGCATCGGGAATCATCGAGGCCACCAAAAATTCTTTTACGATCGCCACCGCATTTTCAGCTTCAGTCATAATCCTTCCTTTCATTTTGGCGGAGTTTTATCCCCCCACAGTCGTCTGGCGCTATCTTCAATTTTGCCGCTCAAACGACGCTTCTGCATGGTGCGGCTCCAGCTCGCCGACAGCCCGGCGGCGCTCAGCAGCCGGTGATATTGTTCGTCATCAAACGGCATAGACCAGGCGATAACACCCGCTTCATGAACCGAGACATCGCTCAGACGCGACGCCAGTTCCAGCGGCGCATCGCTGGAGACCTTACCTGGCGCAATGACCCGATACAACCAGCCAGTTTTTCCGCTGTTCTGCATAAGGAGGGCCATGTCGCTGATGGCAAAGTGGAAATTAAGTTTAAAGCATGGAGAGCGCGGCTGAGTGACCTGGATCAACGCCTCGCCCCAGCGGTAGATGTCGCCAATAAACACGTTGTGTTCGGTCATTCCGTCCGTCGACAGATTCTCGCCAAACGCCGGGGCGCAAAACAGCGTCGCCTGCTCGGGGAACTGGCGAATCCAATCAGCATAGTGTTCGCGGGGGTAATGACATAGCGCGCGGTCGGGGCCGCCGTGGATTTTCTTTTCGGCCTGCTGATCGCCTGCCAGACCCAGCTCGGTCAGCATGAGTTCGCCGTCGATTTGCACCTTGGCGATAGCGCTCGGGCGGCTGCCGTCATAGTCACGAATTTTGCCAATAAACACGTCAACCGGATAATGCATCTGCTGCTCCTTACGCGGATACAAAAAAAGCGAGTCATCAGACTCGCTTCTACAGACGTGCAATGCAAATTATTTTTTAGCGGCGAAACGCGCTGCTGCTTCGTCCCAGTTCACCACGTTCCAGAACTCTTTGATGTAGTCCGGGCGGCGGTTCTGGAATTTCAGATAGTAAGCGTGTTCCCACACGTCCAGACCCAGGATCGGGAAGCCGGAAGCGCCGGAAATGGCTTCACCCATCAGCGGGGAATCCTGGTTTGCGGTAGAAACCACAGCCAGTTTGTCGCCTTTCAGCACCAGCCACGCCCAGCCGGAGCCGAAACGGGTTGCTGCTGCTTTTTCGAATTCAGCTTTGAAGTTGTCAACGGAACCGAAGTCACGCTCGATAGCCGCTTTCAGATCGCCCTGCAGAGTGGTGCCTTTTTTCAGCCCTTTCCAGAACAGGCTGTGGTTAGCGTGGCCGCCCGCGTTGTTACGCAGCACGGTTTTTTTGTCCGCTGGCACCTGGTCCAGTTTAGTAATCAGTTCTTCAACCGGCAGGTCAGCAAACTCAGGCAGATTTTCCAGCGCCGCGTTAGCGTTGTTGACATAGGTTTGATGGTGTTTGGTGTGGTGAATCTCCATCGTCTGCTTATCGAAGTGCGGTTCCAGTGCATCATAAGCGTACGGCAGGGATGGCAGTGTATAACTCATAATCATCTCCATTATTGTCGAGCGGCACAGTGTTAACGCCGCGTAAGCAGTTGGTTCATTATAGTTAATTAAATGATATTGAAAATGATTATCAATGCCGTACTTTTTCCAGGGTTATAAACGTTACGGCATCCGCTGAAAAAAACCGATTTTTACGCCTCCAACCGAAACCGCCTGTTGATGAATTCCTGGAAATCATGAAATGTGAAACAGGGTTTCAAAATCTTTCTTTTGGTGCCAATTTTTATCAGCGGTGGCAAAATCAAGAAGGTTATAATTTCACCATGCAATTACATTCCCGGTAAATTATTACAATTGCGAGGGAATTATGAAGCAACCTGGTTTTATACGTCTGGCTACGTTGGCCTTACTCTCCACACTCTCTTTCTTCTCCCACGGCGAAACCATTTTGCGCCTGGCCTACGCTGAAAATAGCCAGCCGGTAAAAGATGCGTTGCACTTCCTGGGGCAGCAAGTTGAAGAGAAAACGGGCGGCGATATCAAAGTACAGTACTTCCCGGACGGACAGCTTGGCGGCGAGCGCGAACTGGTGGAGTTGACGCAGGTCGGCGTCGTCGACATCACTAAAGTGTCGTCCGGGCTGATGGAGAGTTTTTCGCCTGAGTACGGCGTGTTCTCACTTCCCTACCTGTTTGCCACCGTCGATGAATACTACCGCGTAATGGATAACCCACAGGTGAGGAGCCTGTTTATCAGTCCACCGCCGCACAGGGTTTTGTCGGCGTAGGCTGGTATGATTCCGGCGCGCGTAATTTTTATATGAGCAAAGCGCCGGTTAAACGCATTGAGGATTTACGCGGGAAGAAGATCCGCGTCATGCAGAGTGAGACGGCGATCCAAACTCTCAAACTGCTGGGCGCTTCGCCCATCGCCATGAGCCAGGCGGAGGTCTATACCTCGTTACAACAAGGCATTCTCGACGGCGCGGAAAACAATGAGTTCGCTCTCACCATCGCCCGCCACGGCGAAGTCGCCCGTTATTACACCTACGATATGCACACCCGCATTCCCGATATCCTGCTAATGAGTACCCTCACGCTGGAAAAGCTGACGCCGGAACAGCAGCGCATCGTCGAAGCCGCCATCAAGGCGTCGATCGAATTTGAGAAAGCCGCATGGGACAAGGAAATAGAGAAAACCAGGCTGGCGGCGGTAAAAGATTTCAACGTTGAATTCTACGAGATCGACAAAAAACCCTTCCAGAAGGCAGTACAGCCTATTTACGACGGTCTGAAAAACAAACCGCGGCTTTACGGGCTGTATCAACGTATCCAGACAGCAAAAAATTAATCTAATCAGGAAATTAAGATGAACACATTCAGAAAAGGACTTGATTTATTGCTGGGCGCTATCTGTTGCCTGGTGCTGGCGATAATGGTTGGCATCGCCTGCTGGCAGGTGGTGAGCCGCTACATTCTGGGCGTTCCCAGCACCCTTACCGAAGAGATGCTGCGATTTCTCCTGGTGTGGGTATCAATGCTGGGCATGGCTTTTGTCGCCGGTCAGAAACAGCATATCAGTCTGACTATCTTACTGGATAAGGTGTCGCCGACGATTCGCGGCTGGTGGGATATCATCCTGCAGGTCATTTTTATCGCGTTTTCCATTTGGGTATTGATTATCGGCGGCTTAAAGATTTCTGCGATTTCTATGCTGCAAATCTCCCCTGCGCTGGGCATTCCGATGGGGAAAATTTATTACGCGCTCCCCTGCGCGGGCATACTGATCATCCTCTATGGGCTACTGAATATCGTTGACGCCCTGAAAGCTATCCATTCCGCCACGGATACCACTGAGCACACTCTGGAGAAATCACATGATTGACCCTATTTTTGCGTCCTGTACGCTAATTGCCGTCTTTGTTGTTTTACTGGCCATGGGCGCGCCTATCGGGATCTGCATCGTTATCGCCTCTTTCAGCACCATGATGCTGGTACTGCCTTTCGATATTTCGATGTTCGCCACCGCGCAAAAAATGTTCTCCAGCCTGGACAGTTTTGCCTTGCTGGCCGTGCCGTTCTTCGTTTTGTCCGGGGTGATCATGAATAGCGGGGGAATTGCCGCCCGACTGGTCAATTTTGCCAAACTGTTTACTGGCAAACTGCCCGGCTCGCTCTCTTACACCAACATCGTCGGCAATATGATGTTCGGTGCAATTTCCGGATCGGCGATTGCCGCCTCAACCTCTATCGGCGGCGTGATGGTGCCGATGAGCGCGCGCGAAGGTTACGATCGCGGTTTTGCGGCCGCGGTGAATATCGCCTCCGCGCCGACGGGAATGTTAATTCCGCCCACCACGGCTTTTATCCTTTATGCGCTGGCAAGCGGGGGAACATCGATTGCCGCTCTGTTCGCCGGCGGTCTGGTCGCGGGAGTGCTGTGGGGCGTTGGCTGTATGCTGGTCACGCTGGTGGTCGCTAAGCGTCGAAATTATCGGGTTTTCTTCACCGTCCAAAAAGGCATGGCGCTAAAAGTTGCCGTTGAGGCCATTCCCAGCCTGTTACTGATCGTGATTATTGTCGGCGGCATTGTGCAGGGGATTTTCACCGCCATTGAAGCCTCCGCGATTGCCGTGGTGTATACGTTATTGCTGACGATAGTGTTTTACCGCACGCTGAAAATTAAGGATTTGCCTTCGATTTTGCTCCAGACAGTGGTAATGACCGGGGTCATCATGTTCCTGCTGGCAACCTCTTCGGCGATGTCCTTCTCGATGTCGATCACCAATATTCCTGCGGCGCTGAGCGATATGATCCTCGGTATTTCCGCCAATAAACTGGTTATCCTGTTAGTCATTACCGTCTTTTTGTTGATTATCGGCGCATTTATGGATATCGGTCCGGCCATTCTGATTTTTACCCCGATTCTGCTGCCGATTATGACTAAACTGGGCGTCGATCCGGTGCATTTCGGCATTATCATGATCTATAACCTGGCGATAGGCACCATTACGCCGCCAGTTGGCAGTGGTTTATATGTCGGGGCGAGCGTCGGTAAGGTCAAAGTTGAGGACGTTATCAAACCGTTGATGCCTTTTTACGGCGCGATTATCGGCGTTCTGTTATTAATTACCTACATTCCGGAAATCACACTGTTTTTACCCCGTCTACTGGGCATCATGTAAGGCATAGTTTCCTGCACATCTCGTTGCCGGATGGCGATTCGCGTCTTATCCGGCCAACGCGCGATAATAATTATCCGCAGGTCATCACCAGGTAAAAAAACCGGCTACCTATAAAGTAGCCGGAAAAGGGAATAAATAATAAACAGGGATAATGATTAGAATGTGTAGCCTATACCCACGCGGAAACGGGTTTGTCTTTCATCGCTGTTGCTATTGACGGAAACATTACCTACCTCAACGAATGGCGACCATTGGTCAATAATATAGGCAGTTCTGAAGTTATATTCATAGTTATCTTTGCCGCCATCGTAAAGATCATATTTATCGGCTTTCTTATAAATTCCTTCGATTGTCCAGTCAAAGTTGTTCCATTTATAACCCGCCCAGACATCCATACGATTGATGGTATCATCATCACGGATATCAGAAGAACGGCGTACATATTCAAAACGATAGCGCGCGCCAACCCACCAACTTTCATTTAATGTCCACGTCGCGCGGAAGTAAGGCTTATAGGTAGAGTAACCGTTGCCTGTTTCCAGCACAAAACCCGGTTGCCAGGCGACATCACCGGTTTTAAATTGGTAGCTTATCGTATATTCGTTACCCTGTGTTTCCAGGTCATTAAACGCTTTATTGGTGTCATCCCCGCCTGATTTTGAGATAGCTTCTATCGCAAAACCAACACCATTCGCAAACCGATGAGAAATATACGCACGGTCATAGTTAGCTTTACTGTCATCAAGATATTCATGACGAACATCGACATATACTGCATGCGCATTTGTTACAACAAGAGGTAATAGTAAGAAAAGAGATTTTCTCATAACAGAATCCATTTAATTTAAAATTAAAACGTTGTTTCATGTCAGACCGTTACAACCATAATACGCAATGTGAATGGCGACAATATAGGCAAAGATCTTTAATTTAAAATTGGGATAATGTTCAAAAAGCAAAATAAAATAAATGAAATTTATATTCGTCATATAAAATAAAAATCAAAACTCCATCAACAACGCCAATATAGGGATTTCCTTATATTTATATTTCATTGATTCCTAACGTTAATTTCAATATATTTAAATTGTAAATACAAATAAAACAACTAAATAATTACTGTATAACTACCCTTTTATCAAACGGTAAGTCAGACTATTCCCATTATGTGATCTCACGCAGCGTTTTCTTTGCATTACTGCCAGCTAAGTCGTTTCGTGTCGTTATGATGAAGGTATTTTAGAAAACAAATATTACCCACTGATTTAAATAACATCCAGACGGTCACGATGCGCTCCGACTTTTTTAAAACGTGAAGTTAATCACTTCATTAACGTGCTGATTGCCAGAATACACCCAACGGCGGCAATCGTTATAAGGTTACCAGGCTGCGTAATTTTTAAACTCATGCAAACGGAAGGGGTATCCCGTCCATAAAAAATAATGAGGAACATGTCATGAGTAACGCGATTACGATGGGTATTTTCTGGCATCTGATAGGGGCGGCCAGTGCAGCCTGCTTCTATGCCCCGTTCAAGCAAGTGAAACAGTGGTCATGGGAAACCATGTGGTCAGTGGGCGGCATCGTCTCATGGCTTATTCTGCCGTGGACAATTAGCGCTCTGTTACTGCCTGATTTCTGGGCCTATTATGGGCAGTTTAACCTCTCCACCCTTTTACCGGTTTTTCTGTTCGGCGCCATGTGGGGCATCGGCAATATTAACTACGGCCTGACCATGCGTTATCTCGGCATGTCGATGGGTATCGGCATCGCTATCGGCATTACGCTTATCGTCGGCACGCTGATGACGCCTATCATCAACGGTAACTTCGATGTATTAATCCATACCGAAGGGGGACACATGACGCTACTTGGCGTTTTTGTCGCGCTGATCGGCGTCGGGATTGTGACGCGCGCCGGACAGTTAAAAGAACGCAAAATGGGCATTAAAGCGGAGGAGTTCAATCTGAAGAAAGGGCTTCTGCTGGCAGTGATGTGCGGTATTTTCTCGGCGGGGATGTCTTTTGCCATGAACGCCGCGAAACCGATGCATGAAGCTGCTGCCGCGCTTGGCGTTGACCCGCTCTATGTCGCGCTGCCGAGTTACGTGGTGATTATGGGCGGCGGCGCGCTGGTGAACCTCGGTTTCTGTTTTATCCGCCTGGCAAAAGTGCAAAATCTGTCGATAAAAGCCGACTTCTCGCTGGCAAGGCCATTGATTATCAGCAATATTCTGCTGTCCGCGCTTGGCGGTCTGATGTGGTATTTGCAGTTCTTTTTCTATGCCTGGGGTCACGCGCGCATTCCCGCGCAATATGACTACATGAGCTGGATGCTGCACATGAGCTTCTATGTGCTGTGCGGGGGGCTTGTCGGTCTGGTGCTAAAAGAGTGGAAAAATGCTGGCCGCCGTCCCGTTGCCGTATTAAGCCTCGGCTGCGTGGTAATTATTATCGCGGCGAATATTGTCGGTTTAGGCATGGCCAGTTAATCGCTTTGATTACTGAGATGGCGCCATTGGCTCGGCGTCATCCCGGTTTCCCGCGTGAACACCACTGAAAAATAATTACTATCTTCAAAGCCACACTGCATCGAAATCTCGCTAACCATCAGCGGGCTATGCTGAAGCAGATACTGCGCGTGGCAAATACGGACCTGGCGTAAATATTGATTAATCGTCATCCCGGTTTGGGCGCGAAACTGCTGCCGCAGCACCCGCTCGCTGCATTGTTCCTGCTGGCAAAACGCATCCAGCGCAAAGGGACACTCAAGGCTATTAGCCAAAGCGGTAATTAATTTATCCAACAGGGTTTCTCGGGAGGTTGCCGGAAGATCGTCGGTCGCGTAGCGATGCCGTTTTAACGTCATTACCAGTTGACCAAACAGCAATTCCGCCATCTCATTCGCCAGCGGATCGCGTCCATTACTCTCATGTTCAAGCTGGTTAATGACCTGCCGCGCCTGATTCATTCCCATACTGCCCAGCCGCCAGTGAGGATGCCACTGCGCTCCCTGAAAGCCGGGAATCATCGCCTGCCAGTTTACATTGAGTTTCAAACGCTCCGGGCAGTAAATAATATTTTGCAGCACCAGATCGTTAACGGAAGTATAGGAGTGTTTGTCTTCAGCACGAATGTAAAACAGATCGCCGCGGGTAATTCTGTATGGGCGCTCATTAAGAACGTGTAGGCCATTGCCCCGCCAGACCATCACCAGTTCACAAAACTCATGCGTATGTTCCGCAAAAACATCCTGTGGATAGCGATCGGCAACCGTAACGGCCTGCTGCTCATCAGTAAAAAAATCTTTTTTCAAAAGGATTAACTGATTTGCCACCGCAGCACCTCATGTTGAATGCTTGCCGGCTGGCGCTACGCTTATTCTGTCTACCGCTCGCCGCCGTAGGCCAGGTAAGGCGCAGCCGCCATCCGGTATTAAAGGGTATAATTATCAGCATATTGGCGACGAAAACGTTGATAGCGTTCGCGTTACTGGATTATCGCATCGCGTCCCTGACGGATATCCCGCGGCGACCAGTTAAATTCTCGGCGAAACAGAGTCGAAAAGTGGTTACTGTCGCCAAAACCGCAGCGGTACGCGATTTCTGTCACGCTATGATCGCTATGGCGCAATAAATGCCGGGCTTTGATCAAACGCAGGCGATTAAGGTAACGTTGCGGCGTCAGCCCGGTATGCTGTTTAAGCTGACGATGCAGCGTACGTAGCGACAGCGAAAACTGTTCAGCTACCGCCTCCCAGCAGACCTCCTCCGCAAAATGGTCTTCCAGCCATGCCATCAGTTGGTTGAGTTTGGCGTCGTTATTGGTCGCGCCTTCCATCAGGCTACTGCGGCGTAACAACACCAGTAGTTGCATAAACAAAATTTCGCGATTCGCCACGGCAGGCGCATCCATGCCGTCTCCGGCGCGCTCCATCAGACCGACCAACTGGCGCACCTGCTGCAACACACTCTGATTCACCCGCCAGTGAGAAGGATAGTAACCATCCTGCTCCTGCGGCAGCAATTGATCCAACCCCGCCAGGAACTGGAAGGCGTCCGGTGAACGCCACAGTACATTCGTCAGGCATAGGTTGTCGGTATGTTCATATAAATGCCGGTCGTGATCGCGAACAAAACACACGGTACCGCCGCTGATGGTATACGGCTGCCCGTTGAATACATGAATGCCCGTACCGTGTTCCACAATCACGATTTCATGAAAATCATGATGATGTTCAGGGAAAGCGGCTTGCGGCAGACGAGGTTCAATCGCCACGGGCGCTTTACCTGATGGAAAAAAATCCACGCTATGCAGTACGGTCATGGTTGCTTCCTCCTGAATTCAACATGTCCGAATAGTAATTAAGGGTTATCGGCCTCACCTTAAATTTTTGACGCTAAAGCGCGCAAACATGGTCTTTTTTTCAAGAAAAGGCGGGAAAAAGCGGGAAATGCGGACGACATCACACCGGCCTATTAGTAGAAACTGTGAACGCTATCACGTTCATCTTTGCCTTGTTGCCAGCGGCTCATTTTCCTGTCAGTAACGAGAAGGTAGGTCTTTGAGGGCTTTTTTAGACTGTGCGCAATGACTCTAAGAAGGACCTGATTATGACTTTTCGCCATTGTGTCGCGGTTGATCTCGGCGCATCCAGCGGGCGCGTGATGCTGGCGCGTTACGACAGCAAACACCGTACCCTGACGCTACGTGAAATTCACCGTTTTGTGAACTGCCTACAAAAAACAGACGGGTTTGACACCTGGGACATCGACAGTCTGGAAAAGGATATCCGTCTTGGTCTGAAGAAAGTCTGCAATGAAGGCATTCTTATCGACAGCATCGGCATCGACACCTGGGGCGTCGATTATGTCCTGCTGGATAAACAAGGTCAGCGTGTCGGCCTGCCGGTCTCCTACCGCGATAACCGTACCACGGGCATCATGCCGCAAGCGCTGGTCCAGATCGGCAAAAGCGAAATCTATCGCCGCAGCGGGATTCAGTTTCTGCCGTTTAACACCATCTATCAGCTACGCGCGCTGACGAAACAACAGCCTGAGTTAACGGCGCAGGTCGCTCATGCGCTGCTGATGCCTGATTATTTCAGCTACCGCCTGACCGGTGAAATGAACTGGGAGTACACCAACGCCACGACCACCCAGTTGGTCAATATCAATACCGATGACTGGGACGATACCCTGCTGGCGTGGACCGGCGCGAAAAAGAGCTGGTTCGGCCGCCCCTCGCACCCTGGCAATGTTATCGGCGACTGGATTTGCCCGCAGGGCAACCGTATTCCGGTGGTAGCCGTCGCCAGCCACGATACCGCCAGCGCCGTTATTGCCTCTCCGCTGGCAAATAAACATAGCGCTTACCTGTCTTCAGGCACCTGGTCGTTGATGGGTTTTGAAAGCAAAAAACCCTACACCACTGATGAGGCGCTGGCCGCCAATATCACCAACGAAGGCGGCGCGGAAGGGCGTTATCGGGTACTGAAAAACATTATGGGTTTGTGGCTGCTCCAGCGCGTGCTGAAAGAACGGCGCATTACCGATCTGCCTGTGCTTATCGCCCAAACAGAAGCGCTGCCGGCCTGCCGTTTCCTGATTAACCCGAATGACGATCGCTTTATCAATCCTGACGATATGCGCGCCGAAATCCAAGCCGCCTGTCGCGAGACCGACCAGCCCGTTCCCGTCAGCGATGCCGAACTGGCGCGCTGCATTTTCGACAGTCTGGCGCTGTTGTATGCCGACATTCTGCACGAACTGGCAAATCTGCGCGGCGAAAAATTTACCCAACTGCATATTGTCGGCGGCGGATGCCAAAACGCGCTACTCAACCAGTTGTGCGCCAATGCATGTGGCATTCGCGTGATGGCCGGGCCGGTTGAAGCCTCCACCCTTGGCAATATTGGTATTCAGCTTATGACCCTCGACGAATTAAACAACGTCGATGATTTCCGTCAGGTCGTCAGCGCTAACTACGACCTGACAACCTATATCCCTAATCCTGATAGTGAAATTGCCCGCCACGTTGCGCAGTTTCAACCCAAACGACAGACAAAGGAGCTTTGCGCATGACCACTCAACTGGAACAAGCCTGGGAACTGGCAAAACAACGTTTCGCCGCAGTAGGTATTGATGTCGAGGAGGCGCTGCGCCAGCTCGATCGCCTGCCGGTTTCCATGCACTGCTGGCAGGGCGACGATGTTGCCGGATTCGAGAACCCGGAAGGTTCGCTGACGGGCGGAATTCAATCGACCGGCAACTATCCGGGCAAAGCGCGTAACGCCACCGAACTGCGCGCCGATCTGGAACAGGCGCTGCGTCTGATCCCAGGCCCCAAACGTCTGAACCTGCATGCGATCTATCTGGAATCCGATACGCCGGTTGCCCGCGACCAAATCAAACCGGAGCATTTTAAAAACTGGGTGGAGTGGGCGAAAGCGAACCGACTGGGGCTGGATTTCAACCCCACCTGTTTTTCTCATCCACTGAGCGCTGACGGTTTTACCCTCTCTCATCCAGACGCGAAAATTCGCCAGTTCTGGATCGATCACTGCAAAGCCAGCCGCCGCGTCTCGGCATACTTTGGTGAGCAGCTCGGTACGCCGTCGGTGATGAACATCTGGATTCCGGACGGCATGAAAGACATTACCGTCGACCGTTTAGCCCCGCGCCAGCGCCTGCTGGAAGCGCTGGATGAGGTCATTAGCGAGAAATTCGACCCGGCGCACCACATCGACGCCGTTGAGAGCAAACTGTTTGGCATCGGCGCGGAAAGCTACACCGTCGGCTCCAATGAGTTCTACATGGGCTACGCCACCAGCCGTCAGACCGCGCTGTGTCTGGATGCGGGCCACTTCCATCCCACTGAAGTGATTTCCGACAAAATTTCCGCCGCCATGCTCTATGTGCCACGGCTGCTGCTGCACGTCAGCCGCCCGGTACGCTGGGATAGCGACCACGTGGTGCTCTTGGACGATGAAACCCAGGCAATTGCCAGCGAGATCGTCCGTCATAACCTGTTCGACCGTGTGCATATCGGCCTGGATTTCTTCGACGCCTCTATCAACCGTGTCGCCGCGTGGGTTATCGGTACCCGCAACATGAAAAAAGCGCTACTGCGCGCTCTGCTGGAACCCACAGATCAACTGCGTCAGCTTGAGGCCAGCGGCGATTACACCGCGCGTCTGGCGATGCTGGAAGAGCAAAAATCTCTGCCGTGGCAGGCCGTCTGGGAAATGTATTGCCAGCGTCACGACACGCCGGCTGGCAGCCAGTGGCTGGACAGCGTTCGCACCTACGAAAAAGAGATCCTGAGCAAACGTAGCTGACAGCGACACCTGATCTGTAGGCCGGATAACCTTCGGGCAATAAATGGGAACACGAATATGCAAAATATTACCGATTCCTGGTTTGTCCAGGGCATGATTAAAGCCACGTCTGATGCGTGGCTGAAAGGGTGGGACGAGCGTAATGGTGGCAACCTGACGCTGCGCCTGGATGAAGCAGACATCGCGCCATTTAGCGCCGATTTCCACGAAAAACCACGCTATATCACGCTAAGTCAACTCATGCCGCTGCTGGCGAATACACCGTTTATCGTTACCGGCTCCGGCAAATTCTTCCGCAACGTTCAGCTCGATCCGGCAGCCAATTTAGGCGTGGTCAAAATCGACAGCGACGGCGCTGGCTACCACATTCTGTGGGGCTTAACCCACGACGCGGTACCCACCTCTGAACTCCCGGCGCACTTCCTCTCCCACTGCGAACGCATCAAAGCCACCCACGGCAAAGACCGCGTCATTATGCATTGCCATGCGACTAACCTGATCGCCCTCACCTACGTACTGGAAAACAACACTGCGCTGATCACCCGCAAACTGTGGGAAGGCAGCACCGAATGCCTGGTGGTATTCCCGGACGGTGTCGGCATTCTGCCGTGGATGGTGCCAGGCCCGATGAAATCGGCCAAGCCACCGCGCAAGAAATGCAGAAACATTCGCTGGTACTGTGGCCGTTCCACGGCGTGTTCGGAAGCGGACCTACGCTGAATGAAACCTTCGGTTTGATAGATACCGCAGAGAAATCCGCTGAGGTATTAGTCAAAATCTATTCGATGGGCGGTATGAAGCAGACCATCACGCGCGAAGAACTGGTCGCACTCGGCAAACGATTTGGCGTGACACCGCTGGCCAGCGCCGTAGAGCTGTACTGATACCTCCCAACTCAACGCCGGATGCGGCTTTGCCTTATCCGGCCTACAGGTCGGTGCGCATTTTACCGTAGGCCCGATAAGCGTAGCGCCATCGGGCAACAGGGAATTTTTTTAAGGAGAATAGTGATGAGCTTTATGTTGGCACTGCCAAAAATTAGCCTGCATGGCGCTGGAGCGATTGCCGATATGGTGAACCTCGTGGCGAATAAGCAATGGGGCAAAGCGCTGATCGTTACCGATGGTCAACTGGTAAAGCTGGGCCTGCTGGATAGCCTGTTTAGCGCACTGGATGAACATCAAATGTCTTACCACCTGTTTGATGAGGTGTTCCCAAACCCGACAGAAGAGCTGGTGCAGAAAGGTTTTGCGGCGTATCAGAGCGCAGAATGTGACTACATTATCGCCTTCGGCGGCGGCAGCCCGATCGATACCGCAAAAGCGGTGAAAATTCTGACCGCCAACCCAGGTCCATCTACCGCCTACTCCGGCGTCGGCAAAGTGAAAAACGCCGGCGTACCGCTGGTAGCGATTAACACTACGGCAGGTACCGCGGCAGAGATGACCAGCAACGCGGTGATTATCGACTCTGCCCGTAAGGTCAAAGAGGTGATCATCGACCCGAATATCATCCCGGATATTGCCGTGGATGACGCCAGCGTCATGCTGGAAATCCCGGCGTCTGTGACCGCCGCAACCGGCATGGATGCCCTGACCCATGCGGTGGAAGCCTATGTCTCCGTTGGCGCGCATCCGCTCACCGACGCTAACGCGCTGGAAGCGATTCGCTTAATCAATGTGTGGCTACCGAAAGCGGTTGACGATGGTCATAACCTCGAAGCCCGTGAGCAAATGGCATTCGGCCAGTACCTGGCGGGTATGGCGTTCAACAGCGCCGGTTTGGGGCTGGTTCACGCGCTGGCGCACCAGCCGGGCGCAACCCACAACCTGCCGCACGGCGTCTGCAACGCTATCCTGCTGCCAATTGTCGAGAACTTTAACCGTCCGAACGCCGTCGCGCGTTTTGCCCGCATCGCACAGGCGATGGGCGTGGAGACGCGCGGTATGTCTGACGAAGTCGCAAGTCAGGAAGCGATTAACGCTATCCGTACGCTGAGCAAACGCGTCGGCATTCCAGAAGGTTTCAGCAAGCTGGGCGTCACAAAAGAAGATATCGAAGGCTGGCTGGATAAAGCCCTCGCCGACCCGTGCGCGCCGTGTAACCCGCGCACCGCCAGCCGCGATGAAGTTCGCGAGCTGTACCTGGAGGCGTTATGATCCGCAAAGCCTTTGTGATGCAGGTAAATGCCGACGCGCACGAGGAGTATCAGCGTCGTCATAACCCAATCTGGCCGGAGCTGGAAGCCGTATTAAAATCTCACGGCGCGCATCACTACGCGATTTATCTCGATCAGGAGCGCAATCTGCTGTTCGCCACCGTTGAGATTGAATCCGAGGAGCGCTGGAACGCCGTTGCCAGCACCGACGTTTGCCAGCGTTGGTGGAAACATATGCGTGACGTTATGCCCGCGAATCCGGATAACAGCCCGGTCAGCGCAGAGCTAAAAGAGGTGTTCTATCTGCAGTAAGTCGTGTGCCCGATGGCGCAAGCTTACCGGGCCTACGGTTTTATTTTTTGTCGGCCGGATAAGGCGGTTACGCCGCCATCCGGCAATTTCAATTCTGCTCCGCTACCAGGATAGCCTGAGTATCCGGTTCCAGCGCTTTAAAGATATGCGCCTGGTCGCCGGGATAACAAATGTAATCGCCCTCCGCCAGCTCTTCCGGCGCCTCGGTTAAGCCGACGAGGGCTTTTCCCTGCGTAACAATAATATGTTCCACCGACCCCGGCGGATGCGGATGAGAGATCCGGTCGGCCCCCGGCTGCGTCAACAGCAGATAGATATCACGCCGCGCGCCGGGCGGACACGCCGCCAGTAATATCGCCTGATAATGCGCCTGCTCCGCCACGACTTTGGTGCCTTCTCCGCGGCGAATCACCTGCGTTTTTTGTACCTGCGGCTCCAGCAGCCTGGCAAAGGGAATGTCGAGCGCGACGCATAGCGACCATAGCGTCTCCAGGCTGGGGTTGCCGTTCCCTGCTTCCAGTTGTGAAAGCGTAGATTTAGCGATGCCTGCGCGCCGCGCAATCTCCGCCAGCGACAGTCCGGTTTGCTGGCGTTCGCGTACCAGGCTTCTGGCAATGACGCTAATAGGTTGTGTCATAAAGCATCCAACGTTCACTATAACGAACGAAATGTTCGTCTTGTAAAGCAAATCTGTTCCGTTCATTATAATGAAAATTCGTTCGATATGACTAAAGAAGATGAAACACTATTTTTCCTGTCTCAAGGGAGACACGATAAAAGCGATATTTTTAGTGTGCCTGGCCGTGGGCGTCGTCGGCATGTCCTATGGCTCACTGGCGATGGCCTACGGTTTCCCACTGTGGGTGCCGTTTGTCCTCTCTATTTTTGTGCTGGCGGGCGCGTCCGAATTTATGTTTATCGGCATTGTTGCCAGCGGCGGCAATCCGTTAGCGGCGGCGGCGGCAGGACTACTGGTGAATGCGCGCCACGTGCCGTTTGGCGTAACGGTGCGCGATTTGGTTGGCACCCGCGCCGCCAGCTTTTTCGGCTGCCATATCATGAATGATGAGAGCGTGGTGTTCGGCCTGTCGCAAAAAACACCCGAACAACGTAAAGCCGCCTACTGGCTATGCGGTCTGGGCGTCGCCCTATTCTGGCCGATTGGCACACTGATTGGCGCAGGTGTCGGCAAACTGCTCCCGGCCCCAGAAACCATCGGTCTGGACGCCGTATTCCCGGCAATCTTACTGGCGCTGGTGATCCCGGCGTTTAAAAACCGCACCACATTGATTCGTGGTTGCAGCGGCGCCGCGCTGTCGCTTGCCGCCGTTCCCTTTGTGGCTGCCGGATTGCCGGTGTTGCTTTCGCTGCTTGGCCTACTGGCGAGGAAAAAATAATGGGCAATATGACGCTATTTATTATCGGTATTGCTCTTTTATCTACGGGAACCTATTTGATGCGCCTCGGCGGCGCGAAACTTGGCAGCCGTCTGGCGCTGTCTGAGCGTTCACAGGCGCTGCTCTCGGATGCGGCAACGGTGCTGCTATTCTCCGTCGCGCTGGCGACCACCTTTTACGAAGGCGAACATTTTGCCGGAATGGCGCGCGTTCTTGGGGTTGGCTTCGCCGTATTTTTAGCCTGACGTAAAATGCCGCTTATTGTGGTGATTATCGCCGCTGCAGTGGTGACCGCGTTATTACGAATGGCGGGTATTAATTAACGTCTTACAGAACAGTTGGACGTGACACCCTATAAGTGATGAAGGCTGGGCCGCCCTATGCTGAAGTGGCTCAGAATTTTCGCATCAGGGGGATAAATGTTTTCCATATGAATGCCGATTCTTAATTACACTATCAGAGTAACTTCAACATCTTGTGATAGCTTCAGATTACTGGTTTTCCTAATAGCTCTCCTTAGTTAAGGTTTACGTCAGCTATTTTTACGGATATTGCCTGACGAAATGCATGAACGAAAAAAGCGCCTGATCGGCGCTCTTTATTGGTGTTATAGCGTAACTTTATAGGCGCTTACGCCAGCCTGCACGCAGTTAATGTGCCGTCACTCAACGCAGGCGGTTATAATCATCCACCATCTCGTTATAACTTCTCAACGACGCCGGATAAGAATCCGCAACCATCCATCCTGTTGCAGGGTCCTGCACCCGTTTCTTTTCAAAATCAGAATACTCAACATTGTCTCTGATGCGACGAATATATTTTTTAGCTTGTAGCTGATAATCAGCCGCAGAGCTGATGAAAGAAGAATTACGGCCATCAGTATTCACTTCTTTCAATTGCGCAATCATTGTTTCCAGTTCCGCGACTTTTTTCATCATCGCTTCGGCATCAAAGGTATCGGCAGAAATAACCTTGTTGATCTGCTTTGCCGAAATCATGACAGCCAGAGAATAATAGTTAAATGTTTTACCTTCCGCTTCTTCTATTTTCTTCAACTGTGTCAATTGCCGCTTGTCATTTATTTCCTGAATAGCCTCATGATATTTTTCCGAGATAGGTTTAAAATCCTCGATATTCTTCAGTAATGTCTGATGCAGCGCCTTACCTTTAGCAAAACCATCATCTTTATAGTTTTCCTGGGTATAATATTTTTCCATTTCGTTAATGGTATTACCCAGCGCGGCGGCGCTATCAATATAGCTAACGGCAACGCCATCAATAGGCTCAAGCAATGGCGTTAAGGCGGCCACCTGTTTCATCTCTTTCTGGCAATTCGTTATGTAAGACTCCGTAATACCATAAATGCCATAAACCAGGCTCTCTTTCCCTGTCGGACCTTTTTTAAAGTCTTTCACCCAATCCGCGTAACGCGCCAGACTGTGCTGAACGGGCAATTGAAGTTTATTAAAACAATCGATATAGACATCCATTTTTTCACTATAAACTTCTTCAGCGTCAACCTCCGGCTGAGCTGGCGTTTCTGGCTTCGCCGCCGGGGGCTGAGTTGCTGTTTCTGGCTTCGCTGCTGGGGGCTGCGCTGGACTTTCGCCAGATTGCGTTTCCGGCGTCTGAGAAGGCGCTGGCGTCGCAGGCTGACTGCTGGCGGCCGGCGTCGCCTCGGTTTTAACATTATTGTCATCACATGCTGTTGCGCCCAGGGTCATTAGCGCAATGATTATCGCTGAGGATAATAAATTCCTTTTCATTTAATTGCCTTTTGTATATTTACGTTGGGGTTCTCTTATTTTAACGAACACATTGATATTGATAATGTTAATTATAATGAAATATGGATTAAGTATTTTTTGTGTTGAATAAATCACATACCTGTTTTTTTCATTAAAATGAATCTGTAAATTTCAATGATATTATTTATAGGTTATTCTAATGAAAAAGGATTTGTTATCATCAATTATTATCGCTATGCTGATGACTGCCGGGCTAAGCGCTTGTGATGAAAAAAAAGCGGACGAACAACCTGTAGCTCAGAGTGCGGATTCATCAGCGAGCAATACACAATCCACATCAGCGGAAAGCGCAGATGCGAACGATGTTCTTAACCAAAAGCTGAATGTTTACATTGATTGTTATAATAATCTCCAGGCAGATATTTACCGTGCTGTAAATCGTTATGCTAACACATTCGACGATTTCCGCACCGGTCCTACCGGTAAGGAAGACGATCCCTCTCCGCTGGTTCCTGTGTATCCTGCATTTATCCAGGACTGCCGGAAAGACATCAAGGCGGCGGCTGAATTAAAGCCGGCGTTTGCCTCTCTGGATAGTGCTGCTCTGGCATTTATTAATGCGGCTGGGCCACTAGCTGAAACAATCAATAGTATGAATAAATACTATGATCAAGATAACTTCAAGGATGATGCCTTTGCTGGCGCTAAAGCGTTCCATAAAACGTTTATAAAACAGTTCGATGAGTTTGATCCCATTGCGAAAAAATATATCGCCGAGATTACCATTATGAGTAAGCAGCATGCGGCTAATGAAATTAAGGCGACCGAGAAGAAAGAAGGTAAATCCATTAAGTACTATACGCTTTTGACGATGCAGGAAGCCGAGACGCTTAATGACGCTGTAGCTGATGCTTCTTTTGATGTGGCGGCAGTAAGCAAACAGCTCGCTGATTTTGAAGAGCATACTCAGAAGCTAAACGAGAAGATCAACGTTGATATAGATAAACATCGTAGCTTCCCTGGTTTTATTTCTGAGCTGGAAAAATTCCAGGGCAAGGTGAAAAAACGCATTCGGCGCGTGCGCGATAACGTGGCGTATACCTCGCATGAGCAGGACTACCTCAATAGCGGCAGCGGCGATATGGTAGATGGTTCTTATAAGGCTGTGGTTAAAGCTTATAACGAGCTCATCGACACCTATAATGGCTATCATCTTGAGCGTGAGTTCTAAGCTTTTCACGCTGCAAATCGCGTGCATATGACCGCTGAACTGAGCAAATAAGTCGTTACCGACTGTCGAAAGAGCGCCCCAGGGGCGCTTTTTTCGTTCGAAGTATTACCGGGTAGCAAGCGCCTCGTTAATGACTGGAATAAGCTGCGGTCCAGCTTAAAAACGATTAAAACCTGTATGGCCTCGCCACTATACGTGTATACGTGATTCCGTTATCAAGAGAGGCTGTAAAATTGAGAAAATATATATTTTACGAAAATGTAGAGGGTACTATTTTAGTCTGCGATTAACCGCTGCGGATGGGTATAAATCGTCGCCCGACCCGGCTTACAGAACCCCACCAGCGTAAGATTACACCGTTCAGCGACGTCAACCGCGAGCGTGGTAGCAGCAGAAACCGCAAACAAAATTTCCACACCGCACATCGCCGACTTCTGCACCATTTCGTAACTCGCACGACTGGAAACCAGCGCCGCGCCTTGCCGCCATTCCTCACCTTCCGTAGCGCGGCGGCCGAGCAGTTTATCCAGCGCAACGTGGCGTCCGACATCTTCATGGCCCCCCGCCAGTTCACCCGACGGCATGACCCACGCCGCAGCGTGCGTACAACCCGTCAGCTTACCCGTCGGTTGAAAATCATTCAGATGTTTTAACGCGCGATCAAGGTTACCGAGATTAAACGTTTGGCTAAACGGCAGCGGTTGCACCGGCTTACCAATGTCATTGAGCTGTTCCACGCCACACACGCCGCAACCGGTGCGTCCGGCCAGCGCGCGACGACGCGCTTTCAGCCCCATAAATCGACGGCTGGAAAGATCAATCTGCACTTCAAGTCCGTTACAGGACGGCACAACGTCCATGCCATAGATTTCACGCGGGCTGTCAATGATCCCTTCCGACAGAGAAAACCCCATTGCGAAATGCGTCAGATCTTTCGGAGAGGCCATCATAACGACATGCGAAATGCCGTTATACACCAGTGCCACTGGCACTTCCTCGGCAACATCATCAAGTTGGGAGGACTGCAAATCCTCGCGTTTCCAGAGTGTCAACTGGCGTGAGGTTGTGAAATCAGTCACATTTAGGACTTCTTCAGACAGTATATTGTTCACTTTCTTTTAACCATATAAGAACACACACACCAACATTATGGTATTCTGTTACAACTCCTCCCGGATGGAGGAAAATTTATCCAATTCTGAACCTTTGCGGGCCCGTCCGCAAAGAAAAATAACAACCACTCCCTGAGCGTTTCAGATAGAGAAATGTGAAAGAGAAGTGACAATGTCGAAACAAGGAGCAAACCATGCAGGTCAGCAGAAGGCAGTTCTTTAAGATCTGCGCTGGCGGTATGGCAGGCACCACGGCGGCGGCACTGGGCTTCGCGCCCGGCGTAGCGCTAGCGGAAACACGGCAATATAAACTGCTGCGCACCCGCGAAACCCGTAACACCTGCACCTACTGTTCCGTTGGCTGCGGGCTGTTGATGTACAGCCTCGGCGACGGTGCGAAAAACGCCAAAGCATCTATTTTCCATATCGAAGGGGACCCGGATCATCCGGTAAGCCGTGGCGCGCTGTGCCCGAAAGGGGCCGGTCTGGTGGACTTTATCCACTCTGAAAGCCGCCTGAAATTCCCGCAATACCGCGCGCCGGGTTCAGATAAGTGGCAACAGATCAGTTGGGAAGAAGCGTTTGACCGCATCGCTAAACTGATGAAGGAAGATCGCGACGCCAACTATCAGGCGCAGAACGCCGAAGGCGTTACCGTTAACCGCTGGCTCACCACCGGGATGCTGTGCGCTTCCGCATCCAGTAACGAGACGGGTTATTTAACGCAAAAATTCTCCCGCGCGCTGGGTATGCTCGCGGTCGACAACCAGGCGCGTGTCTGACACGGACCAACGGTAGCAAGTCTTGCTCCAACATTTGGTCGCGGTGCGATGACCAACCACTGGGTCGACATCAAGAACGCCAACCTCGTCGTGGTGATGGGCGGTAACGCCGCAGAAGCTCACCCGGTCGGGTTCCGCTGGGCGATGGAAGCCAAAATTCACAACGGCGCGAAGCTGATTGTGATCGATCCGCGCTTCACGCGTACCGCGTCGGTGGCCGATTTTTATGCGCCAATACGCTCTGGTACTGACATTGCCTTCTTGTCAGGCGTGATGCTGTATCTGCTGACCAACGAAAAATACAACCGTGAATACACCGAGGCCTATACCAATGCCAGCCTGATCGTGCGTGAAGATTTTGGCTTCGATGATGGTCTGTTCACCGGCTATGACGCAGACAAGCGGCAGTACGATAAAACCAGTTGGCACTATGAGCTGGACGAAAACGGTTTTGCCAAACGCGATACGACACTGCAACACCCGCGCTGTGTCTGGAATCTGTTGAAACAGCATGTCTCACGCTATACGCCGGACGTGGTAGAAAATATCTGCGGTACGCCGAAAGCGGACTTCCTGAAAGTGTGCGAGTACATTGCAGAAACCAGCGCAAAAGATAAAACCGCGTCGTTCCTGTACGCGCTGGGCTGGACGCAGCATTCCATCGGCGCGCAGAACATCCGTACTATGGCGATGATCCAGCTTCTGCTCGGTAACATGGGGATGGCGGGCGGCGGCGTTAACGCCCTGCGCGGTCACTCCAACATTCAGGGACTGACCGACTTAGGACTGCTGTCGCAAAGTCTGCCGGGCTATCTGACGCTGCCGAGCGAAAAACAGACCGACCTGCAAACCTATCTGGCTGCCAATACGCCGAAGCCATTGTTGAAGGATCAGGTCAACTACTGGGGCAACTATCCGAAATTCTTCGTCTCGATGATGAAGGCCTTCTTTGGTGATAAAGCGACAGCGGAAAATAGCTGGGGCTTCGACTGGCTACCGAAGTGGGACAAAGGGTACGATGTACTGCAGTACTTCGAGATGATGAAACAGGGCAAGGTCAACGGCTATATCTGCCAGGGCTTTAACCCGGTGGCTTCATTCCCGAACAAAAACAAAGTGGTCGCGTCGCTTTCCAAACTGAAGTACCTAGTGACTATCGATCCGCTCAACACGGAGACCTCCACCTTCTGGCAAAACCACGGTGAGTCGAACGATGTTGATCCGTCAAAAATCCAGACCGAAGTGTTCCGTCTGCCTTCCACCTGTTTTGCCGAAGAGAATGGTTCGATCGTCAACTCGGGTCGCTGGCTGCAGTGGCACTGGAAGGGCGCGGACGCCCCGGGAATTGCCATGACCGACGGCGAAATCCTCGCCGGTATCTTCTTACGCCTGCGTAAGATGTACTCTGAACAGGGCGGCGCCAACCCGGAACAGGTGTTGAATATGACCTGGAACTACACCAAACCGTACGAACCCGCCTCTGAAGAAGTGGCGATGGAAAGTAATGGTAAAGCGCTGGCCGATCTTATCGACCCGGCAACCGGCGCGGTGGTAGTGAAGAAAGGTCAACAGCTCAGTTCGTTCGCGCAACTGCGTGATGACGGTACGACGTCCAGCGGCTGCTGGATTTTCGCCGGTAGCTGGACGCCGGAAGGCAACATGATGGCGCGTCGTGATAACGCCGACCCGTCTGGTCTCGGCAACACGCTGGGCTGGGCATGGGCATGGCCGCTTAACCGCCGTATTCTGTATAACCGCGCTTCCGCCGATCCGCAGGGTAACCCCTGGGACCCGAAACGTCAGCTACTGAAATGGGAAGGCGGAAAATGGGCCGGATGGGATATTCCGGACTACAGTGCCGCTGCGCCAGGCAGCGACGTCGGACCGTTTATCATGCAGCCGGAAGGGATGGGTCGCCTGTTTGCTATCGATAAGATGGCGGAAGGGCCGTTCCCGGAACACTACGAGCCGTTTGAAACGCCGCTGGGCACTAACCCGCTGCACCCGAACGTTATCTCTAACCCTGCCGCCCGTATCTTTAAAGACGATGCCGACGCGCTGGGTAAAGCGGATAAGTTCCCGTATGTCGGAACCACTTACCGTCTGACCGAGCACTTCCACTACTGGACCAAGCACGCGTTGCTTAACGCTATCGCCCAGCCGGAACAGTTTGTGGAAATTGGCGAGAAGCTGGCGAATAAGCTCGGTATCGCGCATGGCGATACCGTGAAGGTCTCCTCGAACCGCGGCTATATCAAAGCCAAAGCGGTGGTGACCAAGCGTATTCGCACGCTGAAAGCGGACGGCAAGGATATCGATACCATCGGTATTCCTATTCACTGGGGCTACGAAGGCGTGGCGAAAAAAGGTTTTATAGCCAATACGTTAACGCCTTTCGTCGGCGATGCGAACACGCAAACGCCGGAGTTTAAATCCTTCCTTGTGAACGTGGAAAAGGTGTAACGGAGACGACCTATGGCTTATCAATCGCAAGACATCATTCGTCGTTCCGCCACTAACGGTTTCACCCCCGCGCCCCAGGCGCGGGACCACCAGGAAGAGGTGGCGAAACTCATCGACGTCACCACCTGTATCGGCTGTAAAGCGTGTCAGGTGGCGTGCTCCGAGTGGAACGACATCCGTGATGAAGTGGGCAATAACGTCGGGGTGTATGACAACCCGGCGGACTTAACTGCGAAATCCTGGACGGTGATGCGCTTCTCGGAAGTGGAACAGAACGACAAACTGGAGTGGCTGATCCGTAAGGATGGCTGTATGCACTGCGCCGATCCCGGCTGCCTGAAGGCCTGTCCGGCGGAAGGGGCGATCATTCAGTACGCTAACGGTATTGTCGACTTCCAGTCCGAGCAGTGTATCGGCTGCGGCTACTGTATCGCTGGCTGCCCGTTCAACGTGCCGCGCCTCAACCCGGAAGACAACCGCGTCTATAAATGTACGCTGTGCGTTGACTGTGTGGTGGTCGGCCAGGAACCGGCCTGCGTGAAGACCTGTCCAACCGGCGCTATTCATTTTGGCTCGAAAGAGGATATGAAAACGCTGGCGGGCGAGCGGGTGGCGGAACTCAAAACCCGTGGTTATGACAATGCGGGTCTGTACGATCCGGCGGGCGTAGGCGGTACGCATGTCATGTACGTGCTGCATCATGCCGACAAGCCGAATCTGTATCACGGTCTGCCGGAGAACCCGGAAATCAGCGAAACCGTTAAGTTCTGGAAAGGCGTCTGGAAACCGCTCGCCGCGTTCGGTTTTGCCGCGACCTTTGCCGCCAGCGTCTTCCACTATGTCGGCGTCGGCCCGAACCGCGCGGAAGAGGAAGATGACAACCTGCATGAAGAGAAAGACGAGGTGCGCAAATGAAACGACGTGACACCATCGTGCGCTATACGGCGCCGGAACGCATCAACCACTGGATCGTCGCCTTCTGCTTCGTGCTGGCGGCGGTGAGTGGGCTGGGCTTTTTATTCCCATCCTTCAACTGGTTGATGCATATCCTGGGCACCCCACAACTGGCGCGAATTCTGCACCCGTTTGTGGGCGTGGTTATGTTTGCCTCGTTCATCATCATGTTTTTCCGTTATTGGCACCACAATCTAATCAATCGGGATGATATCTTTTGGGCAAAGAATATTCGTAAGATCGTCGTCAACGAGGAAGTGGGTGACACCGGGCGTTATAACTTCGGTCAGAAATGCGTATTCTGGGCGGCGATTATCTTCCTGGTGCTGCTGCTGGTGAGCGGGGTAATTATCTGGCGTCCGTACTTTGCGCCTGCTTTCTCAATCCCGGTGATCCGATTCGCGTTAATGTTGCATTCTTTTGCCGCAGTAGCGTTAATTGTGGTTATCATGGTGCATATCTACGCCGCCCTTTGGGTGAAAGGCACCATTACCGCGATGGTGGAAGGCTGGGTAACCCGGTCGTGGGCGAAGAAACATCACCCACGCTGGTACCGAGAAGTCCGCAAGACAACGGAAAAAGAAACTGAATGAGTATTCGCATAATCCCGCAAGATGAGCTGGGGTCGAGCGAGAAACGTACGGCGGATATGATTCCGCCGTTATTGTTCCCCCGACTCAAAAACGTCTACAACCGCCGCGCCGAACGTCTGCGCGAGCTGGCTGAAAATAACCCGCTGGGCGATTACCTGCGCTTTGCCGCGCTTATCGCGCACGCGCAGGAAGTGGTGCTGTACGACCATCCGCTGGAGATGGATCTGACCGCACGCATTAAAGAAGCGAACGACCAGGGCAAGCCGCCGCTGGATATCCACGTGCTGCCGCGTGATAAGCACTGGCAAAAACTGCTGCATTCGTTAATTGCCGAGCTAAAACCCGAGATGAACGGCCCCGCGCTGGCGGTGATTGAGAACCTGGAGAAAGCCTCAGAGCAGGAGCTAGAGCAGATGGCCAGCGCGCTGTTTGCCTCGGATTTTGCCTCCGTCAGCAGCGATAAAGCCCCGTTTATCTGGGCCGCGCTCTCCCTTTACTGGGCGCAAATGGCCAGCTTGATTCCAGGCAAAGCCCGCGCGGAATACGGTGAAGCGCGCCAGTATTGCCCGGTATGCGGTTCGATGCCGGTCTCCAGCATGGTGCAAATCGGCACCACGCAGGGGCTGCGTTATCTGCACTGTAACCTGTGCGAAACCGAATGGCACGTCGTGCGCGTAAAATGCAGTAACTGCGAACAGAGCCGCGACTTACACTACTGGTCGCTGGAAAATGAGCAGGCTGCGGTGAAAGCCGAAAGCTGCGGCGATTGCGGGACTTACCTGAAGATTCTCTATCAGGAAAAAGACCCGAAAGTGGAAGCAGTGGCCGACGACCTCGCCTCGCTGGTGCTGGACGCGCGCATGGAACAGGAGGGCTTCGCCCGAAGCTCTATCAACCCGTTCCTGTTCCCGGGGGAAGGGGAATAAGTTTTTTACTCAGACCGGGCGAAGTTTGCCGTCCGGTCTACAAGTGATACGGCGTGATCACTCCCGGAATATCGGCAAAGTCTTTTGTATTGCGCGTCACAAGCTCACAACGATGGACTTGTGCAGTGGCCAGAATGATCGCATCCGGGAGTTTCATGCCATACTCCTGCCTGACAATGACGCTTCGTTCCGCGATTTCCTGTGTTACGCCAATAATATTGAACGCACTTAATGCAATGCGCGTGCGGTTTTCCTGATGATATTTCTTAGCACCCACCATCACTTCCATCCATGTGATAAGGCTAATCGCATTTTGTGGCGGATACGCTTCCAGCGCATGTTTCGCTTCAATTCGACCGCTAAACAGGTCGATGAGGATATTGGTATCAAAAAGCGCAGACCCTTTGACCATTACCATTCCTCACGAAGTTTACGTTGGTATTCAACGCCATCTTCCTCACAGCCTTGCCAGAGCCCCAATGCTTTCGAAATTGTGGTCTCAGCCCGATCCTGTCTTTCCAGATACTGCTCAACGGCCTCCCGCAAGAGTTCTGCACGAGGTAGGTTGCGTTGCACCTTGAGATCGTCAAGCCGTTTAATCACATCGTCTGATAAATCGAGTAAAATTCTGCCCATATCCATCCCAGCCATCATACTCACATATACCTCCAGTATATCATTCGCGCTTATTTTTCAAACAACATACACCTGAGACTGACGAGAAAATAGTTATTACGCGAACGATTTTTATTTTTGCGAGCCGCTTTCCAGAATCGTACGCAGCCCAATTTTCCCATTTTCATTCGAACCAAATCGAGTTATAAAACTGTATATCCATACAGATAAAGGCAATGAAAAATGGCACTGGAAAGCGGGATTGCGCAGTTAGTGGAGGAATTTATCGCGGCGGGACGCCCCTCTTCTCGCGAACAGAATATTGATGACCGGAGGGCGGGCTACATCGCTAGCACGACATTGGCAGGAGAAACAGAAACCCGCGTCCAGGTTGAAGATATTGAACTCGATGCCATGACGTTTCGCGTGGTTTCGCCGCTCAATGCCACAGGGAAATTACCCTGCATCATTTATTATCATGGTGGCTGCTTTGTCAGCGGCGGTTTTGCCACTCACGATAACCAGTTAAGGCAGTTAGCTTTTTACAGCCGTTGTCGCGTGATTGCGGCACAGTACCGACTTGCACCAGAGCACACCTTCCCGGCCGCACATAACGATGCCGAAACCGGAGCCAATACTATCTGGAAATATGCCCAGAAACTGGGGATAGATCGCGAGAACATTACGCTTGCTGGTGACAGCGCGGGTGGGCATCTGGCGCTGGTCACCGCGCTACGCCTGAAAGCCGCCCGTCAATGGCAACCTGCACAGCTGATTCTGATCTACCCCATGCTGGACGCAACCGCCAGGTTTGCGAGCTACACCTGTAATGGGCTGGATTACATTATCACGCGTGACACGCTGCTTTCAGGCTACGAGATGTATATGCCGCGAACCGATCCACTGCATCCTGAAGCCAGTCCGCTCTGGCGTGAGGACTTCGCCGGTCTGCCATCCACGCACATCATTACTGCCGAATTCGACCCACTGCGCGATGAGGGCGAGGCCCTGTATCAACGGTTCCAGGAACAGGGTGTGGAATGCACTTGCCAGCGCTATCTCGGCGTTATCCACGGGTTTTTCCAATTGGGCGGAGTGAGCAAGACGGCGCGGGACGCAATACGCGACGTGGCCTGGCGTGTTGTAAGTCCATCAACAAGCAAAATGACCTAAAATTCAATTTTGTTTTCAACTTGAAAACTGGATAACGTTGCGCTAAATTGTTTTCAGGTTGAAAACTTTGTAATGGAACTACATTGTGCATGTTATCAGCCGAAAACTGTTCAATGAAGCGATGCTCATGTATCCAAACCATGAGCTTGCTCTCACTGAGTTGCTGAATGTTCTGGAGAAAAAAACATTCACTCAGCCTGAAGAGATGAAGCGGTATATTCCTTCGCTGGATAATTTTAAGTACAGAGATAAATGGTGGGTGATTGATGTTTCTGGTAACAGCCTGAGACTCATTTCCTACATAGATTTCAGGTTACATAAGATATTTGTGAAACATATCGTTTCCCATGCCGAATATGACAAACTGACCGCATATTATCGGGGTAATGAAGAATGAGAACTCATCGTCAGATGGATGCAACCAGCGCAAAAAAGATCGTTGATACCTTCAGCGATGCGGTAAAAAGCGTCCCACTGATGGGGGAAGACCGAAATGACAATGAGTATCGCAGGGCACTAGCGCTAGTGGAGTTTCTGGTCGACCACGACGATCTTGAAAACCCACTATTTGAATTGCTCTGTGCCCGAATCAGTGAATACGAAAAACATGCGCCGGAATTCAAAGCACTCAACCAACACCTGGAGAAAACGCCCCCTGGCGTTTCAGTATTGCGAACGCTCATGGATCAATACGGTCTCAAAGCAGCAGATCTTGCCAACGAACTTGGTTCTAAATCGAACGTCAGCAACATCTTAAATGGCCGCAGAGCACTAACGGTTAATCATATTAAAGCGCTTACACAACGCTTTAAACTACCAGCGGATGCCTTCATCGAGTAGTTGGATATGTCCAGCTACTCTTCCTCATTCCCGCCCTCTTCATACGGGCCGAACGGTTTCGCAGGTAGTACGATATAAATGCCTTCGAAAATTGCCCCGGCGGTCTCGCCGCCCAACAGTTCAACCTGCAACTGGACACGCGCTTTTTTACCCCGCGCCAGCCTGTCCAAATCACCGCTTAGCGACCCCAAATCAGCCACGGCGTTTGGCTTTCCGCTAATGGGTTTACTGTAGCGAATATGGGCGTCAGCAAGAATAATCGTCCCGCCCAGGTGGCGTTCACGGAGCATCAGCCAGATAAGTCCCCATCCGGTCAGCGTCGCCAGGGAGAACAGGCTGCCGGCAAACACCGTGTGATGCGGATTTTGATTACCGGTTTCCGGCATCGTGGTGATAAATTTTTGCCCGGTGTACTGCTGAATGCGCACCCCCATCTTTTCACTCAATGGAATGTGCTCATACCAGGCCTGCTGAAGCTGCCCGCACCAATCGCCGCGATGCAGGATATCATCCAGCGATGCTACCGGTTTAATCATCAGAAAATGGCGGATTGGCGTGGTTGTGGGCGTAGTAATCTCCCCCTGATTGACAAACCCGAGTTTGGCAAAGAACTCAACCGCATCTTCGCGCGCGCTGCAGGTGACGCGCTTAACGCCTTCCTGGCGGGCGACAGACTCCAGGGTCATCGCCATTAATGTCCCCAGCCCTTTATCCTGTACCGAGGGATGTACAGCCATAAAACGGATAGACGCCTCGTTATCTGCATTGATATACAGGCGGCCCACTGCAACTAAGTTTCCTTCTTCGTCCACCACCATTTGATGGTGCGCCAACGCATCCCAGCCATCCCGTTCCGACCCTTTCGGCTGGTGCAGCGGTTTACGCAGCATCTCCCAGCGAAACTGGTAGTAACGTTCTAATTCTTCTTCTGTTTGCGGAACTCGAAGGTGATACATAGCCGTACTCTCTCTTGTTATCCGCGGCCACGCCGGAAGCTGACTCATACCTGGAGCCAGAATGTCACGGGACCGTCATTAACCAGCTCAACCTGCATATCGGCAGCGAAGCGTCCGGTTTGCGTGTTTATCGCCTGCTGGCGGCAGCGTTCGACAAAATATTCATAAAGCGCCTGCGCGCGATCCGGCGCAGCCCCGCCGGAAAAGCTTGGCCGCATACCGCGTTCGGTATCTGCCGCCAGCGTAAACTGCGACACCACCAGCACGCTGCCGCCAGCCTGTTGTACATTCAGATTCATCTTGCCGTCAACATCGCTGAAGATACGGTATCCCAGCACGCGCTCGCACAGACGATTCGCTTTTTGTTCGTCATCTTCTTTTTCGACACCCAATAACACCAAAAGTCCTGGGCCGATTTTACCCGTCACCTCGTCCTCCACGGTGACGCTGGCACGGGTTACGCGTTGAATTAATGCAATCATGGTTGGTCAGCTTCTTCTTGTTCTGCGGCTTGTTTGAGTTTTCGGTATTCCCCGAGAGTGACAGTTATTTCTGCGCCAAGCAAGACTATACACCAGGTCCAGTATACCCAGACAAACAGGATAGGGATCACTGCCAGTACGCCATAAATGAGCTGATATGACGGGAACATGGTGATATAAAGCGCGAAACCTTTCTTTCCGGCCTCGAACAGCAACGCTGCGACAAACGCGCCGACAAGGGCGTCACGGTTCGGTACGCGAGTTGTTGGGACAATACTGTAAAGTAACCAGAATGAGATCCACGAGAGCAGCAGCGGAAGGATGCGCAATACATTGTCGATGACCGTATTCAGATCGCTGGCCCAGCGTAAAGAAAGCAGATAGGAGCTGATCGCCAGACTGGCACCGGCGAGAAGCGGGCCGAGCGTGAGGATCATCCAGTACACCGCAAAAGAGTACACTTTTGGGCGTGTGCGTTTGCTGCGCCAGATAGTGTTTAAGGCGCTATCAATGGCGTACATCAACAGCAATGCCGTCACAATCAGTCCACAGGCGCCCACCGCCGTCATTTTGTTGGAGTTAGCGACAAACTGCTCAATATAGCGCTGAATCACGTCTCCGGTGGCTGGCATAAAGTTAGCAAAAATAAAATGGCGTAACTGAATGCTGACATCAGAAAACATCGGAAAAGCAGCGAAAAGGGCAAAAACGACGGCAATAAGCGGTACTAAGGAGAGTAATGAGACATAGGCGAGGTTTCCCGCCAGAGTCGTCATATTATCCTCATCGATACGCTGCCATAATAGCTTGAGCCAGGCCCGAACAGGGCGCGTATGGCGTCCAGCTTTTTGGTGAACGGTTTTTAGCATAACAGCTTCGCGAAATAGTCAGGGATGGTGGCTTTATCCTTCACCAGAATGCTGGTGATCCCCAACTGGTTGGCCCCTTCTATATTATCGGCATTGTCGTCGAAAAAGACCGCATCGGCAGCGGAAAAACCTTCTTTCTGCAGGACGTGCTGATAAATACGCGCTTCCGGTTTACGCATTCCCAAATCCTGCGATAAATAGATATGGTCGGCGGCAGCGCGCACCTCCGGGTATTCCTCCGGCCAGAAGTGGGTATGCAGTCGGTTAGTATTGGATAACACCACCACGCGATGCCCCTGCTCGCGCAGTTTATGCATGATAGCAATCACTTCGGGCCGTAATCCGACAAATACCGCCTGCCAGCCGTGCGCAAATTGTTCATAACTGAGCGATAACGCCATTTCATGACAGAAAGCTTCAGCAAACGCTTCGTCCGTTATCTCACCGCGTTCATGTTGGTGAAAAGTCTCGCCCATCGTAAATTTTTGCTTCAGCGAAGCCAACGGTACTCGACTCAGGTCGCTCCACACACCTAATACGCGGTTAAAGTCGATATCGACAATCACATTACCTAAATCAAAGATGTAGAGCATGTCATTCTCCTTGCTAACCGGGGATGAATAACTGTAGCGGGAAAGGAGAAGTTTGACTATGTATCCCTTTATAAATCAATTAACAAAAAGACAATAGAAACGCAGACGATGCCCAATATCGCCTGCATCACAGCGCCGTTTTATTGGCCGGATAAAGCGCTGACGCGACCCTCCGGCGCAAGGGCGCTTGTCACGCTGAAACGGCGTCGTCCAGCGAAGGACTCACCTGAACCACTTCGATTTGCTGGGATTGAAGTAAATTCTGTAATGCCGGACCGGGATACTCGTCCGTAAACAGAGCGGTAATCTGTGACACATTGCCGATCTCAACCGCCGCAGAAGCATGGTATTTCGTATGATCGGCGGCCAGCAGAATATGTCGCGAGTGAGCCATCATGGTTTTCACTACGCTGGCTTCGTTGACATCAAACTCCAGTAACGCGCCATCGCTCTCTATCGCGCCTACGCTGGTGACGAGATAGTCCGCCCGGAACCCCGCCACAAACGCCGCCGCGGATGGCCCGATAATGCCGCTATTATGCGGGCGCAGCGTGCCGCCAGGCACCATCACTTCAAAGCGAGGGTTATTATAAAGAATGTGCGCGACGCGCAGGCTATTGGTGATAATGCGCAGATGATTATGGTTGAGCAGCGCGCGCGCCACCTGCTCAACCGTCGTTCCAATCGTGATAAATATCGTGGAGCCATCCGGAATATAGTCAGCCACGGCTTCCGCAATGGCTTTTTTCTCTTGCGTCCAGGAGATCTCTCGCTGCTCAAAGGCGGTATTGACCACACTGGACGCTCTGCCAGCGCCGCCGTGATGACGCGTAATCAGCCCCTGCTCGCTTAATTTACGAATATCGCGGCGAACCGTCTGGGTAGAGACCTCCAACAAACTGGCTAACTCATCGATATTCATATAGCCGCGCTCATCAATAAGCATTAACAGCCGATCGTGTCGCGGATTACCGGTCAGTTCGGTAAGACTCATGAGCATTCCTCTAAAAGCTTCCTACTGCTCATATTATACAAAAAGTGACAAGAAAGATCGGGTTTGC
Organism: Salmonella sp. K21076; assembly: GCF_039650795.1. NCBI lineage: Bacteria > Pseudomonadati > Pseudomonadota > Gammaproteobacteria > Enterobacterales > Enterobacteriaceae > Salmonella > Salmonella sp. K21076. Next base: position 34,119 of record NZ_JBCLYA010000004.1, on the reverse strand, counting down.
TCACAATCAGGGATACCCGCCCGGCCACCCGGGCGCGTACACTTCAGCGCGGCAACGCCGCTGGCGAATCTGACAGCCTCTTCGATAGCGTATCCGCTTGCCAGGCCAAATGCCAGTGCGCCATGAAAAACATCGCCCGCGCCGGTAGTATCCACCACCTCCACGGTAAAACCCGGTTGGTGGCGTACCGCCGCTTTTTCCAACCAGTTGCAGCCTTCGCTGCCTCGCGTGACATAGACATGTCCATTTGTGAGCATTTGTGCTTTTTTTAGCGCATCAATGGCTTCGCTCATCCCCGTCAGGCGTGCCAGCCCCGGCTCGGAGAAGGCGGCGTGGTCGCTTAACGCCACCAGCTCGCTAATATCCTGCGGCGTAATATCGCCATCAAGAACAGTCATGACGCCAGCCTGACGCGCCAGCGTAAACGCCTGTTTTGCGCCGTCATGCCAGCGCACATCCGCCAACACCACATCCCACTGCGAAAAATCGATGTCGTTAAGCCAGTCGGCGTCAGGTAATAAATCCGGGCTGGGATAATTAACGATAATCCGCTCTCCTTTGGCATCCACCATAATCGCTGACTGCGACGACATGGCCTGCGTGTAGCGGCGGGTATAGCGGGTATTTACCCCCAGGGATTCCAGTTCCGCCAGCAGGCTGTTTCCGGTGTCGTCATCGCCCACACGGCCAATAAAGTCCACCTGCGCGCCCAATTTCGCCGCAGCCACGGCAGCGGTCGCCGCAGGCCCGCCGCCCACTTCCGTATAGCGCTTCGCCACATATTTGCCCCCTTCTGTTGGTAATCCTTCCACGTAATAGATGCGATCCATCACGGTAATACCTACACAAGCAATACGAACCATGGTCATTCCTCAAGCATTTTCGATGTGCTCATTTTAATTTCACGAAATGTTTAAAAAGTGACGGCTGTCAATTTTTTGACCATAAATTACAAATACGATCACAAACAGACAGAAAAGGCTCATTAATGACAAAAAATGACACCACCGTGTTCAGGAGAACGATATGGCAGTTATAGCATTTATCGGGTTGGGACAGATGGGCTCCCCTATGGCGAGCAATCTGCTAAAGCAGGGCCATCAACTCAGCGTCTTCGATATTAATCCCGACGCCGTACAGCGTCTGGTAGACAAAGGCGCGCAACCTGCAAGCAGCCCGGCTCAGACAACCATCGGCGCTGAATTTGTTATCACCATGCTCCCGAACGGCGATCTGGTTCGTTCCGTTTTGTTTGGCGAGCAAGGCGTTTGTGAAACTCTTTCCCGTGAAGCGCTGGTCATTGATATGTCCACTATTCATCCGTTGCAAACCGATAAGCTGATTGCCGACATGCAGAGCAAAGGGTTCAGCATGATGGATGTGCCGGTAGGCCGGACATCCGACAACGCGATTACCGGCACATTGTTGTTGCTGGCAGGCGGTACGACGGAGCAAGTAGAGCGCGCTACCCCTGTTCTGATGGCGATGGGTAATGAGCTGGTCAACACCGGCGGCCCGGGAATGGGTATTCGCGTAAAACTGATCAACAACTACATGAGTATTGCGCTAAATGCGCTCTCCGCCGAAGCCGCCGTGCTGTGTGAAGCGCTGGGGCTTTCCTTCGACGTGGCTTTAAAAGTGATGAGCGGCACTGCCGCAGGCAAAGGGCATTTCACCACCACCTGGCCGAATAAAGTGATGAAAGGGGATCTGTCTCCCGCCTTCATGATCGATCTGGCGCACAAAGATCTTGGCATCGCGTTGGATGTCGCCAATCAACTGCACGTACCGATGCCGCTCGGCGCCGCCTCCCGTGAAGTTTATAACCTGGCGCGGGCCGCAGGCCGCGGTCGGGAAGACTGGAGCGCCATCCTGGAACAGGTGCGCATCAGCGCCGGGCTGACTGCCAACGTAAAAAAGTAACGACTGTATAAAGGAAAATTGAATGAACAACTACACCATCAAAGACATTACGCGAGCGTCCGGCGGGTTTGCCATGCTGGCTGTCGATCAGCGCGAGGCGATGCGTTTAATGTTTGCTGCTGCTGGTGCGAAAACACCCGTTGCCGATAGCGTGCTGACGGATTTCAAAGTGAATGCGGCGAAAATTCTTTCCCCGTATGCCTCTGCCGTTCTGCTGGATCAGCAGTTCTGTTATCGCCAGGCCGTAGAACAAAACGCGGTCGCTAAAAGCTGCGCCATGATCGTCGCGGCGGATGATTTCATCCCAGGCAACGGTATTCCCGTTGATAACGTGGTCATTGATAAAAAAATTAATGCGCAGGCGGTAAAACGGGATGGCGCGAAAGCCTTAAAACTGTTGGTGCTGTGGCGCAGCGATGAAGACGCGCAGCAGCGTCTGGATATGGTTAAAGAATTCAATGAATTATGTCACTCCAATGGTTTGCTGAGCATTATCGAACCGGTTGTACGTCCGCCGCGCTGCGGCGACAAGTTCGATCGCGAGCAGGCGATTATCGATGCGGCCAAAGAGCTGGGCGACAGCGGCGCCGATCTTTACAAAGTTGAAATGCCGCTCTACGGCAAAGGCGCGCGTTCCGATCTTCTTACCGCCTCACAACGCCTGAATGGGCATATCAATATGCCGTGGGTCATCCTCTCTTCCGGTGTGGACGAAAAACTGTTCCCTCGCGCAGTCAGGGTCGCCATGGAAGCTGGCGCATCCGGGTTCCTGGCGGGACGCGCGGTCTGGTCATCAGTGATTGGTTTACCGGATACCGAGCTGATGCTACGTGATGTTTCCGCGCCTAAATTGCAACGTCTGGGCGAGATCGTCGATGAAATGATGGCAAAACGTCGTTAATACGAGGATGAAAGAATGAAATGGTTTAACACGTTGAGCCACAACCGCTGGCTGGAGCAGGAAACCGACCGCATCTTTAATTTCGGTAAAAACGCCGCGGTGCCGACAGGCTTCGGCTGGCTGGGAAATAAAGGGCAAATCAAAGAAGAGATGGGCACCCATCTTTGGATCACGGCGCGTATGCTGCACGTTTATTCCGTGGCGGCGTCGATGGGCCGACCGGGCGCTTATGATCTGGTCGATCACGGCATCAAAGCCCTGAACGGCGCGCTGCGCGATAAAAAATACGGCGGCTGGTATGCCTGCGTTAACGATCAGGGCGTGGTGGATGCCTCTAAACAGGGTTATCAACACTTCTTCGCCTTGCTGGGTGCGGCCAGCGCCGTCACGACCGGGCACCCTGAAGCCAGAAAATTGCTGGATTACACCATAGAAGTGATTGAGAAATACTTCTGGAGTGAAGAAGAGCAGATGTGCCTTGAGTCCTGGGACGAAGCCTTTAGCCAGACGGAAGATTACCGTGGCGGTAACGCCAATATGCACGCCGTCGAAGCGTTCCTGATTGTTTATGACGTTACCCATGACAAAAAATGGCTGGATCGCGCTATCAGAATCGCATCAGTCATTATTCATGATGTAGCCAGAAATAATCATTACCGTGTTAATGAACATTTCGATTCACAGTGGAACCCTATCCGCGACTACAACAAAGATAATCCTGCCCACCGTTTCCGCGCCTACGGCGGTACGCCAGGTCACTGGATTGAGTGGGGCCGTCTGATGCTCCATCTCCATGCTGCGCTGGAGGCCCGCTTCGAAACGCCCCCCGCCTGGCTGCTGGAGGATGCGAAAGGTCTGTTCCATGCCACTATCCGCGACGCCTGGGCGCCAGATGGCGCAGACGGTTTTGTCTACTCAGTCGACTGGGACGGTAAACCTATCGTACGTGAACGCGTGCGCTGGCCGATTGTGGAAGCGATGGGTACGGCCTACGCCCTCTACACCCTGACGGGCGATAGCCAGTATGAAGAGTGGTATCAGAAATGGTGGGACTACTGCATTAAGTACCTGATGGACTATGAAAATGGTTCCTGGTGGCAAGAGCTGGACGCCGATAACAAAGTGACCACCAAAGTGTGGGACGGCAAGTAAGATATTTACCATCTGCTGCACTGCCTGGTCATTCCTCGTCTGCCACTGGCGCCGGGCCTGGCTCCGGCGGTCGCGGCGGGTCTCCTGGATATCAACGCGAAATAGGTCATGAGGATGGCAGCCATGCACAGCGGTGGAAAAACTATTCAGCTTAATGCGGGCCATTACCAGGCGAAAATCGTCACGGTTGGCGCAGGTCTGGCGGAACTGACTCATCATGGACGTCATGTGGTCATCCCGCATAAACCGGAAGAAATACCCATGGCGCATCTGGGGAAGGTATTGATTCCCTGGCCAAATCGCGTGACAAATGGCTGCTACTCCTATAACGGCAAAGTTTTCCAGCTTGCCGTTAACGACCCGGTTTCGCAGACCGCCATTCACGGTCTGTTAGCCTGGCGAGACTGGCAGATTAATTATCAGTCGGCGACGGAAGCGTCGCTAACGATTTTTCTGCCGCCCTCTTACGGCTATCCCTTTGCGTTGATATCGGAAGTGATTTATCGGTTAGATGCCGCCAGTGGGCTGCACGTATTGATTCGTACGCAAAACATTGGCGATGAATCAGCCCCTTATGGCGCGGGCGCACATCCTTATTTGACTTGTAATCTGCAAAGCATCGATAGCTGTGTATTAACACTGCCTGCAAGCGAAGAATTGCCCGCAGGCAGGAATTTTTCCGCATCATGCCTGCTCGGCGAAACGCGCCTTGATCATGCGGTTAAGACCGCGACTGCCCCGGCGGAGTGGGAGGTCAGACTTACCAGCCCAACGCAGAACATGTCTACATTTTTACGCAGCAAGCAACCCTGGCTACAGATCTATACCGGCGAAAAACTCAGCCGAAAGGTCTCGCGGTAGAGCCTATGAGCTGCCCGCCCGATGCATTTAATTCCGGGATCGCACTGATTCATCTTGCCCCAAAAGCGATCCATCAACTGCATTTTTCCATCGGCTGCGACTAGCCCAAATGGATTACCGAATTACCCTACATTCACGGAGATTACAATGAATTCTCTACCACAACGGTCAACCGATTTTGAACTGACAACATCACAGGATGGTTTTGCGCTTAGCTGGCAACAGCGCCTGATTTTACGCCACAGCGCCGAAAACCCCTGTCTGTGGATTGGCGCGGGCGTTGCCGACATTGACATGTTTCGCGGCAACTTCAGCATCAAAGACAAACTTAACGAGAAGATTGCATTAACGGAGGCCACCGTCAGCGAGCTACCCGACGGCTGGCTGGTACAATTCAGCCGTGGCGCAACAATTAGCGCCACCCTTCGCATCTCCGCCGATGAGGCGGGACGCCTGACGTTGGATCTGCAAAACGACGACCTGCACCATAACCGTATCTGGTTACGCCTCGCAGCTAATCCAGACGACCATATCTACGGCTGCGGCGAACAGTTCTCTTATTTCGATTTGCGCGGCAAGCCGTTCCCGCTGTGGACCAGCGAACAGGGCGTTGGCCGTAATAAAACCAGCTATGTCACCTGGCAGGCAGACTGTAAAGAGAACGCCGGCGGCGACTATTACTGGACCTTCTTCCCGCAACCGACCTTTGTCAGCACGCAGAAGTATTACTGCCACGTCGATAATAGCTGCTATATGAATTTCGACTTCAGCGCGCCGGAGTATCACGAACTGGCGCTGTGGGAAGATAAAACTACGCTGCGTTTTGAGTGTGCCGACACCTACATCGCCCTGCTGGAAAAACTGACTGCGCTGTTAGGTCGCCAGCCGGAGCTGCCGGACTGGGTTTACGACGGCGTCACGCTCGGCATTCAGGGCGGTACGGAAGTTTGTCAGCAAAAACTGGATACCATGCGCAACGCAGGCGTAAAAGTGAACGGTATTTGGGCGCAGGACTGGTCCGGTATCCGCATGACCTCCTTTGGCAAGCGCGTGATGTGGAACTGGAAGTGGAATAGCGACAACTATCCACAGCTGGATAGCCGGATCAAACAGTGGAAAGAAGAAGGCGTCCAGTTCCTCTCTTATATCAACCCATACGTCGCCAGTGATAAAGACCTCTGCGCTGAGGCGGCGAGACACGGCTATCTGGCGAAAGACGCCACGGGCGGCGACTATCTGGTCGAGTTTGGCGAATTCTATGGCGGCGTGGTCGATCTGACTAATCCTGAAGCTTACGACTGGTTCAAAGATGTCATCAAAAAGAACATGATCGCGCTCGGCTGCAGCGGCTGGATGGCGGATTTCGGCGAATATCTGCCGACCGACACGTATCTGCACAACGGCGTCAGCGCAGAGATCATGCATAACGCCTGGCCCGCACTGTGGGCGAAGTGTAACTACGAAGCGCTACAGGAGACCGGCAAGCTCGGCGAGATCCTGTTCTTTATGCGTGCGGGTTACACCGGCAGTCAGAAATATTCCACCATGATGTGGGCAGGCGACCAGAACGTTGACTGGAGTCTTGATGATGGTCTGGCCTCTGTCGTGCCTGCTGCATTGTCGCTGGCGATGACCGGCCATGGTCTGCATCACAGCGATATCGGCGGCTACACCACCCTGTTTGACATGAAGCGCAGCAAAGAGTTGCTGCTGCGCTGGTGCGATTTCAGCGCCTTTACGCCGATGATGCGCACCCATGAAGGCAACCGCCCCGGCAATAACTGGCAGTTCGACGGCGACGCGGAAACTATTGCCCACTTTGCCCGCATGACCACCGTCTTTACCACGCTGAAACCGTATCTCAAGCAGGCGGTGGCGCAAAACGCGGCTACCGGTCTGCCGGTCATGCGTCCGCTATTCCTGCACTACGAGAACGATGCCGCTACCTACACCCTGAAATATCAATATCTGCTCGGTCAGGATCTGCTGGTCGCGCCGGTTCACGAGCAGGGGCGTTGCGATTGGACGCTGTACCTGCCGGAAGATCACTGGGTGAATATCTGGACCGGCGAAGCTCACCACGGCGGTGAAATTACCGTGGATGCGCCGATTGGCAAGCCGCCGGTCTTCTATCGCGCGAAGAGCGAGTGGGCTTTACTTTTTGCTTCTTTACGGAATATCTAATACGGCTCGCCCGCAGGGAAACCTGCGGGCAGATGGAGAAGAATAATGAGTCAAACATCATCGAATCCGGCAACCATACGCTTGCCGTTTAAAGAAAAACTTGCCTATGGACTGGGGGATTTAGGTTCCAATATCCTGTTAGATATCGGGACCCTCTATTTACTCAAATTTTATACCGATGTGCTGGGTTTACCAGGGACTTACGGCGGGATCATTTTCCTGATCGCCAAATTTTTTACCGCATTTACCGATATGGGTACCGGCATTATGCTCGACTCGCGGCGTAAAATTGGTCCGAAGGGCAAATTCCGCCCGTTCGTGCTTTACGCGGCATTTCCGGTAACGCTACTGGCGATTGCTAACTTTGTCGGCACACCGTTTGAGGTGACGGGAAAAACCGTCGTCGCAACGATGCTGTTTATGCTGTATGGGCTGGTTTTCAGCATGATGAACTGCTCGTATGGCGCGATGGTGCCCGCGATTACCAAGAACCCGGATGAACGCGCCTCGCTTGCCGCGTGGCGTCAGGGCGGCGCCACTCTCGGCCTGCTGCTGTGTACCGTTGGCTTTGTGCCGGTCATGAACCTGATCGAAGGCAATGCCCAACTCAGCTATATTTTCGCCGCCACGCTATTTTCATTGTTTGGCCTGCTATTTATGTGGCTGTGCTACGCCGGCGTTAAAGAGCGCTACGTTGAAGTGAAACCTGTCGATAGCGCGCAAAAGCCTGGATTATTGCAGTCGTTCCGCGCCATCGCCGGTAACCGCCCGCTGTTTATTCTGTGTATCGCCAACCTTTGTACTCTCGGCGCCTTCAACGTCAAACTGGCGATTCAAGTTTATTACACACAGTACGTTCTTAACGACCCGATCCTCCTCTCCTGGATGGGCTTCTTTAGCATGGGCTGTATTTTTATCGGCGTCTTTTTGATGCCCGGCGCAGTCAGGCGTTTTGGCAAGAAGAAAGTCTATATCGGCGGGCTGTTAATATGGGTGGCGGGCGATCTGCTCAACTACTTCTTTGGCGGCGGCTCGGTCAGTTTTGTCGCCTTCTCCTGCCTGGCGTTCTTCGGTTCCGCCTTCGTCAACAGCCTGAACTGGGCGCTGGTTTCCGACACGGTGGAGTACGGTGAATGGCGCACCGGCGTCCGCTCGGAAGGGACGGTTTACACCGGCTTCACGTTCTTCCGTAAGGTCTCCCAGGCGCTGGCAGGGTTCTTCCCCGGCTGGATGCTGACGCAAATCGGTTATATCCCGAATGTGGTGCAATCGGCAGGCACCGTCGAAGGCCTACGCCAGTTGATCTTTATATATCCTTGCGTGCTGGCGGTCATCACCATTATTGCGATGGGCTGTTTCTACAACCTCAACGAGAAGATGTACGTGCGAATTGTGGAAGAGATTGAGGCCCGGAAACATACGGTTTAACAACAATAAAATATAACGCCCTGCGGGGCGTTTTGAGAGGCGATTATGTCTAATCATGATCCGCTAACGCTAAAGTTGAGCCTGCGGGAAAAATGCGCCTATGGCGTGGGCGATTTCGGCTCAAATCTGATGCTGTGTATCGGTACGCTGTATCTACTGAAGTTTTATACCGATGAACTCGGGATGCCTGCATATTACGGTGGAATTATCTTTCTGGTGGCGAAATTCTTCACTGCTTTTACCGATATGCTCACCGGCGTATTGCTGGATTCACGCCGTAATATTGGCGCAAAAGGAAAGTTTCGGCCTTTTATTCTGTATGCGTCATTTCCGGTGGCTCTGGTTGCTACTGCGCAATTCTTTGCCACTCACTTTACTTTACCCGTTAAAACAGCCTTCGCGACGGTGCTGTTTATGTTGTTCGGTCTGTTCTACAGCCTGATGAACTGCTCATACGGCGCGATGGTACCCGCTATTACCAAAAATCCGCATGAGCGGGCCCAGCTCGCCGCATGGCGACAAGGCGGCGCTACCATTGGCCTTCTTCTTTGTACCGTAGGTTTTATGCCCATTCAGGCGCTGTTTACCCGTTCCCCTTCGCTGGGTTATCTGGTTGCAGCAGTCATTTTTTCGGTCTGCGGGCTGTTCAGCATGTGGTGGTGCTTTAGCGGGGTGAAAGAACGGTATATCGAAACCGTACCTGACACGCATAAACCCAGCATATTGAAGTCCTTCTGCGCGATTTTTCGTAATCCGCCGCTGCTGGTGCTCTGCGTTGCCAATTTGTGCACGCTGGCTGCCTTTAATATTAAGCTGGCCATTCAGGTTTATTACACTCAGTACGTGCTGAACGATATTCATTTGTTGTCATGGATGGGTTTTTTCAGCATGGGCTGTATCCTGATTGGCGTCTTATTAGTACCTGATGCGGTAAAACGCTTCGGGAAAAAACAGGTTTATCTTGGTGGTCTGATACTGTGGGCCGTTGGCGATATCCTGAATTTTATCTGGGGCGGAACGTCATTCCTGTTTGTTATTTTCTCTTGTATTGCCTTCTTCGGTACCGCTTTCGTCAACAGCCTGAACTGGGCGCTGGTTCCGGATACGGTTGACTACGGCGAATGGAAAACGGGTATTCGCGCTGAAGGCTCGGTGTATACGGGTTATACCTTTTCCCGCAAAATTTCCGCTGCGCTTGCTGGCTTTTTGCCAGGTATTATGCTGACGCAAATCGGTTATATCCCCAACATAGCTCAAAGTGACACCACGTTGCTTGGTTTGCGTCAGCTCATTTTTTTATGGCCTTGTGGTCTTGCCATTATCGCAGCACTAACGATGGGCTTTTTTTATAAGCTCAATGAACAACGTTTCGCTTTTATTATCGAGGAAATTGCCCAACGAAAGAAAACAGGCAATCAAATTGTCGCAACTAATAATAAACAAAGTATTTCTACTGTAAATAATTAAACGACGCTTGCCGCTTTATTCATCCCGATGGATGGCGGCTTCCCTATATTTGAAAAATGGATTTATTATGAAATCTCTGAATACTCTAGTGATATTAACTTCAGTAATATCCACCTCTGTTTTTGCTGGCGCTTATGTAGAAAACCGTGAGGCCTATAACCTGGCGTCTGACCAAATGGAGTTTATGCTGCGCGTCGGCTATAACTCCGATATGGGGGCCGGAATTATGTTGACCAATACCTATACGCTACAGCGTGATGATGAATTAAAGCACGGTTATAATGAGATTGAGGGCTGGTATCCGTTATTTAAACCTACAGATAAATTAACCATCCAGCCAGGCGGGTTAATAAACGACAAAAGCATTGGTTCCGGCGGCGCCGTCTATCTGGATATTAACTATAAATTTACCCCGTGGTTTAATCTTACGGTACGTAACCGATATAATCACAATAATTATAGTTCAACCGATTTGAATGGCGAACTGGATAATAATGACAGCTATGAAATCGGTAACTATTGGAATTTTATCATTACCGATAAATTTTCTTATACCTTTGAACCACACTATTTTTATAACGTTAATGATTTTAATAGTAGTAATGGTACGAAGCATCATTGGGAAATCACTAATACCTTCCGTTATCGTATCAATGAACACTGGTTGCCCTACTTTGAATTACGCTGGTTAGATCGTAACGTGGGCCTCTACCATAGAGAGCAAAACCAGATTCGTATCGGGGCGAAGTATTTCTTCTGATATTATCGCCTCTATTTTCCGAATCTGCATCACAGCGGGTAGTTGTTCTGCCCGCTCATTCATCCTGAATCAGACTCCCGATATCCCGCCTCTAAGCGCCATGATAATATTCGCAAAGCGTTTTACCATATTCATGCTTATAGAGAAGGGAAACAAATGAATAAGCGATTCAATATTGATTGGGACAATGAATTAACCCAGGAACAGCTCATTAATTTAATTTTAACCGATGAAGATCTGCCAAAGCTTCGCTCACTGACCATTGGTAACTGGGGTGATTGTTGGGAAGACGAAACCTGCCAGCCTATTATTGATATGATTGTGGAGAACGCCCCCCGTTTTTCTCACCTGGAATCACTGTTTATCGGTGATATGGAGAGCGAAGACTGCGAGATCTCCTGGATTAAACAAGGTGACTATTCCAGGCTCTATGCGGCGTTACCCAATCTGAAGGAACTGATTATTAAAGGCGCGTCGGATCTGCGACTGGGCGCTATACATCATGAGAAACTGGAGCACCTGGAAATCATTTCCGGCGGCATCCCTTCTAACGTACTTGCCGAACTACAAAATGCGCAGCTCCCTGCATTAAAAACGCTGAAGCTCTTCCTGGGCGTAGAGGAATACGGTTTTGACGGTTCGCTGGATAACGTGATGGCGCTGGTATCGAAAGATCTTTTCCCTCAGCTCAACCATCTGGGGTTGATGAACAGTGAAGAGCAGGATGATATCGCCCGCCGGGTGCTGGAAAGTAATATCCTGCCGCAGCTTAACGTGCTGGAACTCTCATGCGGTACCTTAACTGATAGCGGCGCAGAGGCGCTGCTGGAGCATAAAGACCGAATTGCGCATCTGGAAACACTCGATCTCCACCACCACTATTTGACGCCGGAGATGCAGGAAAAGCTAAAAGCCGCGCTGCCGATACCGCTGAATCTTTCAGAAGCGCTGGAGCCTGATGATTACGATGGCGATATTTATATGAATGCGATGTACACCGAGTGATTGTGTAGGGGAATGTGCACATTCCCCTACACACCGATAAAGGGATTTATTGTGATTACGCTCATTGGCCCCCATCAGAGCAAGCGCACGCATTATTTTATGCAGGCTGCCGCCATACTTGGGGAATCCGTCACGGCGCTGACTCATCCGCAAGCGCTGGACGCTTCGCTGACCTCTGGCATCGTTAAAATCGACCCGCCAGTACACAATGAAACTAACATCCGCAAAATAAACGCGATCGGTCTGGACTATATCCATTTTTTGCAGAACATGGCAGCGCGTCCTGGCATCACCTAGCTTAACCATCCGGCGGGCCTCATTCACCTGTTGGATAAAAAACGCTGCAAGCGGCGCTTACTGGAACACGGCATCCCCACGCCGCCGTTGGTAGCGGAAGACGTAAAAAGTTTTGCACAGCTCACCGCCATCATGGAGGAAAAAAGGGTCGCCAGCGTGTTCATTAAGCCCTCGCTGGGTTTTGGCGCGGCGGGCGTTATCGCTTTGCGCCGTCATCCTGACGGCGCAAAGCAGGTGCTTTACAGCGCGATTGCCATATCAGGGCAACAGCTATTTAACAGCAAAAAAATCCAACAGTATCGTCAGAAAGAAGATATCCAGCTCATTATTGATGGCGTTCTTCAGCAGGAAAACCTCGTCGAACAGTGGCTGCCCAAAGCCAGCGTAAAGCATAAAACCTATGATTTACGCATCGTCTGTCTGGATGGCGAAATTATCTGGCGAGTGGTCAGAACCTCCTCGCAGCCCATTACTAACTTACACCTGCAAAACCAGGCTTACCGCTTCGAAAGTCTGGAGTTATCTGCCGCAAAAGTGGCTGAGATCGATACGCTCTGTCAAAATGCCATGCGGCTTTTTCCTGGCATTCGCTTAGCGGGTATTGATGTTTTACTTACCACCAGCCTGACGCCGTATATTATTGAAATTAATGGCCAGGGTGATTTGATTTATCAGGATGCGCAGCAGAACAATCTAATTTATCAGGCGCAAATCCGGGCCATGAGGAAGCAAAATGTATAATTCAATGGATGAAGTCCCCGTCTCGCTACACGCGTCGATTGACACAGGCGATGGCGAATTCGATATGAATGCGCTAATTAGTAATAACGCTCATATTCTTTTTATTGTACTGGACTCGTTACGCTACGATATTGCGCTTCAGGAACAAACCGCCGGAAATACGCCCAACCTTAATCATTATGGACAATGGACGAAATGCGAGGCGGCCGGTAATTTTACCTGGCCTTCGCATCACGCCATGTTTTCAGGTTTTATGCCAAAACCTATTGATGATACCGTTAATCAGACCATGCTGCTTTTCCCAAAAGATATCGGACTTGGTCGTAAAGGCCCGAAAAATGCATTTGCCTTTGATGACGCAACATGGATAAAAAGTCTGGAAAATAAAGGCTACCAGACCATCTGTATTGGCGGCGTCTCTTTCTTTAATAACCGCTCCGGCATGGGAAAAGTGTTCCCGTCGATGTTTAAAGAGAGTTACTGGCATCCACGCTTTGCCTGTACGGTTAAAGAAAGTATGGATAACCAGATCCATTATATCCAGAAAATCATGGCCGAACGTGCTGGCAGCCAACCGGTCATGATGTATATCAATATCGATACGATTCATTACCCTAACCATTTTTACGTTGAGGGCGCGGCCCCTGGCGATACCGTAGAGACCCATGCCGCCGCGCTACGCTATATCGACGCCCGCATCGACGGATTACTGAACATTTTCCGCCAAACCGGCGGCGAAACGTTCGTTATTGTCTGTTCCGATCACGGTACCTGCTATGGCGAAGACGGGAAATATTTCCATAGTTTTAATCATCCGATCGTTAATACCGTTCCTTATATGCATTTCTTATTGAGCGGTAATCATTAATATGAATAACAATGATATTTATCGTCAGTATATGTACAGTTATCCGCATAAGACGGCTTATCGGGAGCTGGAGAACGTCAGCTTTAGCAAAGTAAAACCGCGCATTTACGAGCACGACACACATCTGTATGTTCATATGCCGTTTTGTCAAAGTCGCTGCGGGTTCTGTAATTTATTTACCTGCACTGGCGCAGATAATACGTTCATTGATAGCTATATCGACGCGATTATTACCTAGGGCCGACAAATGGCGCTGGCGCCCGTCCACTGGGCAAGCTTCACCGTAGGCGGCGGCACACCTCTGCTATTAAACATTGCGCAATTAGAAAAGTTATTTTTTTCCGTCTTTGATGTGCTCAATGTTGACTGGAATATTTATAAAACAATTGAAACTTCCCCTACGGATACCACGGCAGAAAAAGTAGCGCTATTAAACGCCTTTTCCGTTAATCGCGTCAGTATTGGCGTACAAAGTTTTCATGATAGCGAGTTACATACGCTGCATCGCCGCCACAATACCGCCAGCGCGCACCAGGCGTTGGAATGGCTAAAGGCAGGTCATTTTCCATCACTCAATATTGATATTATTTACGGCATTCCCGGCCAGACTCACGCAAGCCTGACGGAATCGTTACATCAGGCGCTCGTTTATCAACCGGAAGAGCTGTTTCTTTATCCGCTTTATAATATGCCTCGCCAGGAAAATATGCATAGCTACTACGTTTTAGCCCGCGATCTTTTACGCAACGCGGGCTACACCCAAACGTCCATGCGCCGTTTCGTCCTTAATCCAGCGCCATCCGCCGCGGCGGAAAGCTGCGGATTTGAAAACTCACTGGCGCTCGGCGCGGGCGGCAGAAGTTATCTTGGCAATCTGCATTACTGTTCACCGTGGCCGTCGAACCTGCAAACATCACGAAAAATCATTCAGGCGTTTATCGACAGCCCGGACAAAACCGTCATTAATCACGGTTATCTGCTCCCCCCTGATGAAATGAAACGCCGCTTTATCATTAAAAATCTATTTTTCTGGCAAGGACTTTCTCTTAGCGATTATCAGCAATATTTTACCAGCGATGCGCTAAGGGATTTCCCCGACCTGGAACGCTTTATACGGCAGGGCTACTGTTATCAGAATGGCAGTCGCCTCCGGCTAACGGAGACCGGTATGGCATTATCCGATTGCCTTGCTCCTGTGTTCGTTTCGCCTGAGGTGATGCTACGGGAGAATCGGCAGAGATGAGCATCCCCGCCCTGCGCGATATTCATACGCTGTTTTATCGCGGCTATCTTAAGTCGTGTAATTATCATTGCGGCTATTGCCCGTTCCATAAACACGCCCGCAACGATAAAAAACGCGACGAAGCCGCGCTATGGCGCATGGTTGACCATTTGCCTCTTTTAGGTACGCCGTTGAATGTGATGATTACGCCTTATGGCGAGGCGCTACGCTTGCGTTATTACATGGCGGCGCTGGCAGACATTAGCCGCTATCCTCATGTTCAGGCGGTCGGCATACAAACTAACGCCTCTTTTTCGTTAATGTCATTGCTGGAGTCATTTCGTGCTGGCGGCGGAGATATCTCAAAGCTTCGGTTATGGTGTTCTTTTCATCCCTCACAAATTACCGCTGAACGCTTTCTCCAGCAGTGTTTAGCGCTCTCTGCCGCCGGAATAACCTGGTGCGCGGGGGCTGTCGCCAGTATGAAAGATATCGACCAGTTTCGTTGGCTACGCCAGCGGTTGCCTGACCAGAATTATTTTTGGTTTAACGCCAACGAGTGTGCCAATACCCGGCATACCGTTGAGGAAACCATCGCCTTCAGCGAACTCGATCCGCTGTATGTGGTTGAAACGCAGCAGTGGCCAGCGCAGCTGGATATCTGTACCGCAGGAAGAAAAAGTATTTTTATGAACGCAGAAGGCGATCTTTTTGCTTGTCATATCAGCAAAATTAAAATGGGTAATTTATATCAGCAACGGCTCAATTCTCCTGCCTGCCAGGCAAAACAATGCCACTGTTTTCTCGCTTATCAGCACCGTCTCGATATTCCATTGCTGAATCACCTGGATGCCTCACGCTGTTTTAGGATCGGGCGCTCATGCGATATCGTTTAATCGCTTTTGATCTTGATGGAACGCTGCTAAACCGTAATAAACAAATTCTGCCAGAGTCGCTAACCGCTATCCGTCAGATGCAGGACATGGGCTGCCGAATAATGCTTGTCACCGGTCGCTCTCATCGTGAAGCCTATGCGTATTATCAAACGCTGGCGCTCACCGAACCGATGATCTGTTGTAACGGAAGTTATATTTATCAACCGGCTCAACAGCAGATCCTTGATCCGCTGCCGCTGACGCACTTACAAACGGAAAAAATACTGGCGCGGGTATATCCGCTTAAACCGACAATTCGTGCTGATGATAAAATAATCTTTCAGGCTGATGAGCTAAGCAGTAGGGAGAATATTTGGCAAATCAGCGTCGTTCATCGGCACATAAAACAACTACAAAATATTGCTGAGTTTATACAGCATGAATTACAGCTAAGCTGTACCTGGTCCTGGCATCATCAACTGGATATTCTCCAGAAGGGGTGTAGCAAAGGACAAAGCCTCGCCAGATATGCACAGCAACAGCATATCGCAATGCGCGAAGTGATGGCGTTTGGCGATAATGATAACGATGCGGAAATGCTACGTTTAGCCGGATTGGGTGTCGCGATGGGGAATGCCAGCGCTCGGGCAAAGGTGTATGCGGATAGCGTCATTGGTCGGCATAATACGCCAACGATTGCTGATTTTTTGACAACCTTATCCCTTTCTCAACGTGAATAAAAAAACCCCGCCGAGTTTTCATTTCGGCAGGGTTTTTATCCGTAAGAACGTTAATTACTCTTCTTTCTGACCACGGTTCGCACGGCGGCGATCGTTTTCCGTCAGGTGACGTTTACGGATACGGATAGAGGTTGGAGTGACTTCTACCAGTTCGTCGTCATCAATGAACTCCAGCGCTTGCTCAAGACTCATTTTAATTGGCGGAACCAGAATCACCGCTTCATCCGTACCGGACGCACGCATGTTGGTCAGTTTCTTACCGGTCAGGCAGTTTACCGTCAGGTCGTTGGAGCGACTGTGAATACCAATAATCTGGCCTTCGTAAACTTCCGCGCCGTGACCCAGGAACAGCTTACCGCGATCCTGCAAACCGAACAGCGCAAACGCCACCGCTTTACCCTGACCGTTGGAGATCAGTACGCCGTTCTGACGCTGGCCCACTTCACCCGGACGAATATCGTCGTAATGGCTGAAGGTGGAGTACAGCAGACCCGTACCGGAAGTCATGGTCATGAATTCTGAACGGAAACCAATCAGCCCGCGGCTTGGGATCACGTAGTCGAGACGTACGCGGCCTTTACCGTCCGGATTCATGTTTTTCAGATCGCCTTTACGCTCGCCCAGCGCCTGCATGACAGACCCCTGGTGCTGCTCTTCGACGTCCAGCGTCACGTTTTCGTACGGCTCTTGTTTACGACCGTCGATTTCACGGAAGATAACTTTCGGACGGGAAACCGCCAGTTCGAAACCTTCACGACGCATGTTTTCAATCAGCACGGACAGGTGCAGTTCGCCACGACCGGATACACGGAACGCATCCGCATCTTCGGTTTCTTCAACGCGCAGCGCCACGTTATGCACCAGCTCTTTGTTCAGACGGTCAAGAATCTGACGAGAAGTCACAAACTTACCTTCTTTACCGCAGAACGGCGAGGTGTTAACGCAGAAGAACATAGACACGGTCGGCTCATCAACGGACAGCGCCGGCAGCGCTTCAACGTTCTGCGGGTCGCAGATGGTGTCGGAAATGTTCAGCTCGCCCAGACCGGTGATCGCAATGATATCGCCCGCTTCGGCGATATCGCTGTCGATACGCTCCAGACCCAGATGCGTCAGCACCTTACCTACTTTCGCGTTACGGGTTTTCCCTTCACTATCGATGATAGTGACCTGCTGGTTCGGCTTCACTTTGCCGCGTTTGATACGGCCAATGCCGATAACGCCAACGTAGTTGTTGTAGTCCAGCTGGGAGATCTGCATCTGCAACGGACCATCGAGGTCAACGTCCGGCGCCGGAACATGATCAACGATCGCCTGATACAGCGGGGTCATGTCTTCCGCCATATCTTCGTGGTCCAGACCCGCGATACCGTTCAGCGCCGAAGCGTAGATGATCGGGAAGTCCAGCTGTTCGTCGGTCGCGTCGAGGTTAACAAACAGGTCGAATACCTGGTCGACAACCCAGTCAGGGCGCGCGCCAGGACGGTCAACCTTGTTGATAACCACAATGGGTTTCAGGCCATGAGCAAAGGCTTTTTTGGTCACGAAGCGCGTTTGCGGCATCGGGCCGTCAAATGCGTCAACCACCAGCAGCACAGAGTCAACCATGGACATGACGCGCTCTACTTCACCACCGAAGTCAGCGTGCCCGGGAGTATCAACGATGTTGATACGATAATCATTCCATTTAATAGCGGTGTTTTTAGCGAGGATAGTAATACCACGCTCTTTCTCCAAATCGTTGGAGTCCATCACTCGCTCTTGAGTTTCGGCACGCGCGTCGAACGTACCGGATTGCTGGAGCAGCTTATCAACCAGGGTAGTTTTACCATGGTCAACGTGCGCGATGATGGCGATGTTACGCAAATTTTCGATCACAACTTTGCCTCAGGCATTAGAAATAGCGCGTTATTGTACACGGATTAATCGCACTACAAAACAGGATCACAAACATCCTCCGCAAACAAGTATTGCAGAGTCTCTTTGTGATCGCTTTCACGGAGCGTTAAAAGGGTGGCTTGCGTTCTATTGCACCAATGTGGTGCTTAATGTTCACATTGAAGCACTATTTTGGTGCAACATAGTCACCGTGGTGCAGCCCTTTTGCACGATGGTGCGCATGATAACGCCTTTTGGGGGCAATGTGAAAGTTGGCACAGATTTCGCTTTATATTTTTACGGCGACACGGCCAGCAGAATTGAAGATCTCGTTACCACGACGACCGACCATGACCAATCCGGGAGAGTACAAGTATGTCCGCTGAACACGTTTTGACGATGCTGAACGAACACGAAGTGAAGTTTGTCGATCTGCGCTTCACCGATACCAAAGGCAAAGAACAGCACGTCACGATTCCTGCTCATCAGGTAAATGCCGAATTCTTTGAAGAAGGCAAAATGTTTGACGGCTCCTCTATCGGCGGCTGGAAAGGCATTAACGAATCCGACATGGTGCTGATGCCCGATGCGTCCACTGCGGTTATCGACCCGTTCTTCGCGGACTCTACCCTGATTATCCGTTGCGACATCCTGGAGCCTGGCACTCTGCAAGGTTATGACCGTGACCCACGTTCCATCGCAAAACGTGCGGAAGACTACCTGCGCGCGACCGGTATCGCCGATACCGTCCTGTTTGGGCCGGAACCTGAATTCTTCCTGTTCGACGACATCCGCTTCGGCGCATCTATCTCCGGCTCACATGTGGCGATTGACGATATTGAAGGCGCCTGGAACTCCTCTACCAAATACGAAGGCGGCAACAAAGGCCATCGCCCGGGCGTGAAAGGCGGTTATTTCCCGGTTCCGCCAGTTGACTCCGCGCAGGATATCCGTTCTGAAATGTGTCTGGTCATGGAGCAGATGGGCCTGGTTGTTGAAGCGCACCACCACGAAGTAGCGACCGCAGGTCAGAACGAAGTGGCGACCCGCTTTAACACCATGACCAAAAAAGCCGACGAAATTCAGATTTACAAATATGTCGTGCATAACGTGGCTCACCGCTTCGGTAAGACCGCGACCTTTATGCCAAAACCGATGTTCGGCGATAACGGTTCCGGTATGCACTGCCACATGTCGCTGGCGAAGAACGGCACCAACCTGTTCTCTGGCGACAAATATGCCGGTCTGTCTGAGCAGGCGCTGTACTACATCGGCGGCGTCATCAAACACGCCAAAGCCATCAACGCCCTGGCGAACCCGACCACCAACTCCTACAAGCGTCTGGTCCCGGGTTACGAAGCGCCGGTGATGCTGGCCTACTCCGCCCGTAACCGTTCCGCCTCCATCCGTATTCCGGTGGTGGCGTCTCCGAAAGCGCGCCGTATCGAAGTTCGCTTCCCGGACCCGGCGGCTAACCCGTATCTGTGCTTTGCCGCCCTGCTGATGGCCGGTCTGGACGGGATTAAGAATAAGATTCACCCGGGCGAAGCCATGGACAAAAACCTGTATGACCTGCCGCCGGAAGAAGCGAAAGAGATCCCACAGGTAGCAGGTTCTCTGGAAGAAGCGCTGAACGCGCTGGACCTGGACCGCGAGTTCCTGAAAGCAGGCGGCGTGTTCACGGATGAAGCGATCGATGCGTATATTGCGCTGCGTCGCGAAGAAGATGACCGCGTGCGTATGACCCCGCACCCGGTAGAGTTTGAGCTGTACTACAGCGTTTAATCGTATATTAAAAATCCGACGAATTTCGCGTTGCTGCAAGGCGGCAACTGAGCACATCCCCGGGAGCATAGATAGCGATGTGACCGGGGTAAGCGAAGGCAGCCAACGCAGCAGCAGCGTGAAAGGCGTCAGGAGTTTTTGAGTTGCCGTGGAAACTTTCAGCCCATCCCAGGATGGGCTTTTTTCTCCACCAACAATCTGATCTCACGCGCTTTTTAGTGGTAAAAAGCTATAATGCACTAAAATGGTGCAACCTTTTCCAGGAGACTGCTGAATGGCAAGCGGCATACAGCCCGATGCTGGGCAGATCCTCAATTCGTTAATCAACAGCGTGCTGGTGGTCGACGACGCGCTGGCAATCCATTACGCCAACCCTGCCGCGCAGCAGTTGCTCGCGCAAAGCTCACGCAAACTGTTCGGGACGCCGTTACCTGAACTGTTGAGCTATTTTTCGTTAAACATTGACCTGATGCGCGAAAGTTTAGCGGCAGGACAAGGCTTTACCGATAACGAAGTGACGCTGGTGATTGATAGTCGCTCGCATATTCTCTCTTTGACCGCCCAACGTCTGCCCGACGATTTTATACTGCTCGAAATGGCGCCGATGGATAACCAGCGTCGTCTGAGTCAGGAGCAGTTGCAGCACGCGCAGCAAATCGCCGCCCGCGATCTGGTGCGCGGTCTGGCGCACGAAATCAAAAATCCGCTCGGCGGCCTGCGCGGCGCGGCGCAGCTACTCAGCAAGGCGCTGCCCGACCCGGCGCTAACGGAATATACCAAAGTCATCATTGAACAGGCCGACAGGCTACGCAACCTTGTCGATCGTTTGCTGGGGCCGCAGCACCCGGGAATGCACATTACCGAGAGCATACATAAAGTCGCGGAGCGCGTGGTGGCGCTGGTGTCGATGGAACTGCCGGATAATGTCCGGCTTATCCGCGATTACGACCCCAGTCTGCCAGAACTGCCGCACGACCCGGAACAAATTGAGCAAGTACTGCTGAATATTGTCCGCAATGCCTTGCAGGCGCTGGGGCCGGAAGGCGGCGAAATTACGCTGCGTACCCGTACCGCCTTCCAGTTAACGCTGCATGGCGAACGCTATCGCCTGGCGGCGCGTATAGACGTTGAAGACAATGGGCCGGGCATTCCTCCCCATTTACAGGATACGCTGTTCTACCCGATGGTCAGCGGTCGCGAAGGCGGCACCGGGCTTGGGTTATCTATCGCCCGCAATCTTATCGATCAACACGCCGGCAAAATTGAATTTACCAGTTGGCCGGGGCATACCGAGTTTTCGGTTTACCTGCCGATTCGGAAATAGAGGTGTTTATGCAACGAGGAATAGTCTGGGTCGTCGATGATGATAGTTCCATCCGTTGGGTGCTTGAACGTGCTCTCGCCGGGGCAGGGTTGACCTGTATCACCTTTGAGAATGGTAATGAAGTACTGGCTGCGCTGGCCAGTAAAACGCCGGACGTCTTGCTGTCGGATATCCGAATGCCAGGAATGGACGGGCTGGCGCTATTAAAGCAGATTAAACAACGTCATCCGATGCTTCCGGTCATCATTATGACCGCGCATTCCGATTTAGATGCCGCCGTGAGCGCTTATCAGCAGGGGGCGTTTGATTATCTGCCTAAACCGTTTGATATTGATGAAGCCGTCGCTCTGGTCGAGCGAGCGATTAGCCACTATCAGGAGCAGCAGCAGCCGCGTAATATCGAGGTTAACGGCCCGACAACAGACATGATAGGCGAAGCGCCCGCCATGCAGGATGTGTTTCGCATTATTGGTCGGCTGTCGCGTTCTTCGATTAGCGTGCTGATTAACGGCGAATCAGGAACCGGTAAAGAACTGGTCGCCCATGCGCTACATCGCCATAGCCCACGCGCCAAAGCGCCGTTTATCGCGCTCAATATGGCGGCCATCCCGAAAGATTTGATTGAATCCGAATTGTTTGGCCATGAGAAAGGCGCTTTTACCGGGGCGAATACCATCCGGCAGGGCCGTTTCGAGCAGGCTGACGGCGGTACGCTGTTTCTGGACGAAATTGGCGATATGCCGCTGGATGTCCAGACTCGTCTGTTACGCGTGCTGGCTGACGGACAGTTCTACCGTGTGGGCGGGTACGCGCCGGTAAAAGTGGATGTGCGCATTATTGCCGCCACCCACCAGAACCTCGAACGACGCGTTCAGGAAGGGAAATTCCGTGAAGACCTGTTCCACCGCCTGAACGTGATTCGTATCCATCTCCCGCCGTTGCGCGAGCGCCGTGAGGATATTCCGCGCCTGGCGCGCCATTTTTTGCAGGTCGCCGCCCGTGAATTAGGCGTGGAAGCCAAATTATTACATCCGGAAACCGAAACGGCGTTAACGCGCCTGGCATGGCCTGGTAACGTGCGTCAGTTAGAAAATACCTGCCGCTGGCTCACCGTCATGGCCGCCGGACAGGAGGTATTGACCCAGGATTTACCGGGCGAACTGTTTGAAGCCTCGGCGCCGGATAGCCCGTCCCACCTGCCGCCGGATAGCTGGGCTACATTACTGGCGCAATGGGCGGATCGCGCCTTGCGATCCGGTCATCAAAACCTGCTTTCTGAAGCGCAGCCAGAACTGGAAAGAACGCTACTGACCACGGCGTTACGCCATACGCAGGGTCATAAACAGGAAGCCGCCAAGCTGCTCGGTTGGGGTCGAAACACCCTAACGCGGAAGTTGAAAGAGCTGGGAATGGAGTAAACATTATCCGCGAGTGTAAAGATTAATAATTGAGCGCAAAACGCTGCTATTTTGCGCTTTACTGTTCCGATGAGTTCAGTATGATCATGCCCGGCAAACGGGGGGATTCATTATGTTAGAATCTATTATTAATCTGGTATCGAGTGGAGCGGTCGACAGCCACACGCCACAAACTGCGCTAGCCGCCGTGTTGTGTGCCGCGCTGGTGGGACTGTTCAGCTGACAATGTGCCGGATGGCGCTAATGCTTATCCGGCCTACAGGTTGTCGCAACGTGTAGGCCCGGTAAGCGCAGCGCCACCGGGCAACCCGGCTAAATGACGCGCGAGAACTGCTGCATCCGCGCTTTCTGGCGCAGATACGCGTCAAAGCACATGCAGATATTGCGGATCAGCAAACGACCTTTCGCCGTCACCTGAATTCCCTTCTCGCTAATATCCACCAGCCCATCTTTCGCCAGCGGCGACAGTAACTGCAAATCTTCGGCAAAATATTCAGCGAAATGCAAACCCCACTGCTGTTCGACAGCGTTAAAATCCAGGCGGAAGTTACAAATCAGCGCCTTGATAACATCGCGACGAATGCAATCATCACGGGTCAGCGTAATACCACGCCATAGCGCATTGCCCCGCTCATCCACTTGCTGGTAATAACGCTTCAGCTCTTTCTGGTTCTGCATGTAGCCATCGCCAATCATGCTGATAGCAGAAACGCCCATCCCCAGCAGATCGGTATCGCCCTGGGTCGTATAGCCCTGAAAATTACGGTGCAGCACGCCTTCGCGCTGCGCGACGGCCAGTTCGTCATCCGGACGGGCAAAATGGTCCATCCCGATAAACTGATAACCGGCCTGAGTAAGCGATACGATCGTCTCCTGCAAAATATCCAGTTTCTGCTGCGCGCTGGGTAAATCGGCATCTTTAATTTTACGCTGGGCGGCAAAAAGCGTTGGCAGATGCGCATAGTTAAAGACGCTCAAACGATCGGGGTTCAGTTCCGTCACACGCTTCAGCGTGAAAGCGAAGCTTTCCGGCGTCTGTTTCGGTAGACCGTAGATCAAGTCGATATTGGTCGAGGTAAAGCCGATATCGCGGGCGTGATTAAGCAACGCAAAGATGAATTCTTCATCCTGCTCGCGGTTAACCAGGCGCTGCACCTCTTTATTAAAGTCCTGCACGCCCATACTCAGGCGGTTAAAACCTTCCGCACGTAAATGATCGAGCACATCCAGCTCAATTTCACGGGGATCGACTTCGATCGAGATTTCCGCGTCGGTATTAAAGTGGAAATTTTCACGCAACAGCGTCATTAAGCGGCTGATTTGCGCTTTATTCAGGTAAGTAGGCGTACCGCCGCCCCAGTGAAGCTGGCTGACATGACGGTCTGCAAACAGCGGCGCGCGATGGCGAATTTCCTGCTCAAGCGCGTCAAGATACTGGTCAGCTTTATGCTGTTGGCGGGTGACAATCTTGTTGCAGCCGCAGAAATAACACAACTTGTGACAAAACGGGATATGCACATACAGCGAGAGCGGACGTTCAGGATAACGCGCCACAGCCTGCAAGAATGCGGCGTCCTCGAAGTCTTCAGAAAACTCCAGCGCGGTTGGGTACGAGGTATATCGTGGCCCGGAATAGTTATATTTCTGGATCAGGGCCAGATCCCAGTCTATTTGCTGTTCAGACATGCTCACTCCTTCCGATGGCGTCTCTGGCGGGTACGGCGTACCGGCTTCACGCCATGACGGGCGGCAAGCCGGCTGCGCAGCCATTTCTGTCGCCGCGACAATCGCTGTAGTTTAACGAATAACCACACCAGATAACATATAACCGGAAGGGTTATAAGCAGGACGGGCAAGCCCACGGTGTAAACCCGTTAGTTGCCGCCTCTTAGCAGGCGCATCATATCTTCCTGCTTCTCGTCCTCTTCGTCGTCTTCTTCGTCGTCATCGTAAGACAGACCAAGCTTCTGCATCAGTTCATCAATACGATCCAGTTTGGCATCTACCCAGGCTTGATCTTCCGCACTCAGGGTTTCGCCCGCTTCCAGACGTTCTAACAGCGCATCCAGGCGCTCATCCGTTTCCAGTAAATCCAACTCCGCCTGCGGTGAAAGCATAGGTTTCTCACTTTTCGGTTTATGCTGTTGGGTCACTTTTTCAGTCACGCCCAATGGAACAGGTGTTTTACTGCCAATACGTGGATCTTTTTGTTGATTCTGATTGCCGCCGCCCGAAGCGGAATTGCCGCCCGCCGCGCGACTTCCCGGCGCATGGCCGCGATGTTTTTTCAGGCGTTTACGGTCGCGCGCCTCCTGGTTTAACTCTTCACGCGTTTTACGACGCTGTTTGCCAAAGGCTTTACTGCGCGGTGCAGAGGTTGGTTTTTTCATGATGTCAGATCTTTAAGCCGTTTTATTCAGTATAGAATTGAGGCGGAATCTAGCAGAAAGCAAGCAAAGAAAAAAGGCGACAGAGTAATCTGCCGCCTTTTTTCTTGACTCACGACCCTTAACGGGTTCCACCATCCCTGTTGGCTATCAACACGCCCTGTTTTTCCCTTAGCCTGGAACATTCCATGTTGTTTCCATTTCCTTTTACTAACGTCTCCGGACGTTTGTCTTCCTGACAATCCTGTGTCTTCGCCTCCTGGCGCTCCTGACCCTCATCCTGAGTCGTTGATCCTGTTAGCGTCCTCGCTATGTGCATTACTTTACTCTTTTGGGGTAAACTCACAAGATACCGACACGGCAAATCCCTTTTTTTCAGACAATTACCTTTCTATAAATTCATGATTTAACTATATTAACTGGCTTTTAGCCTGACAACGACTCTGTCATGTCGCATAAGTGCAATGGACAATGTCTCACAAAGCGTATGGCTTTTGCTTACAGCACCGACGCGCCGAAAAATCCGTCTTTTGCTGGCGTTCAGGTATAATCGCCACAATGCTTTGACTGACGGAGACGACCGCTTTGACTAACCTGAATTATCAACAGACGCATTTTGTGATGAGTGCGCCTGATATTCGCCATTTACCTTCCGATTGCGGAATTGAAGTGGCTTTTGCTGGCCGTTCCAATGCAGGCAAATCCAGCGCCCTGAACACGTTGACCAACCAAAAAAGCCTGGCGCGCACCTCTAAAACGCCGGGCCGTACCCAATTGATTAACCTGTTTGAAGTCGTAGATGGCAAACGGTTGGTCGACCTGCCGGGCTATGGCTACGCGGAAGTCCCGGAAGAGATGAAACGCAAGTGGCAACGCGCGCTGGGGGAATATCTGGAGAAACGTCAAAGCCTACAGGGCTTAGTCGTTTTAATGGATATCCGCCATCCGTTGAAAGACCTCGACCAACAGATGATCCAGTGGGCTGTAGAGAGCAATATCCAGGTTCTGGTTCTGCTGACCAAAGCGGACAAACTGGCCAGCGGCGCGCGCAAGGCGCAGTTGAATATGGTACGTGAAGCCGTGCTGGCTTTTAATGGCGATGTGCAGGTAGAAGCGTTTTCCTCGCTGAAAAAGCAGGGAGTGGATAAGTTACGTCAGAAACTGGATAGCTGGTTTAGTGAACTGGCACCGGTCGAAGAGATTCAGGACGGGGAATAATCACCCGCTATGCCGGATGGCGCCGCTGCGCGTCTTATCCGGCCTACGGTGCGAGCGAAACTTTTCTTACGCCCAATAAAAAACGCCCCAGTCATAAACTGACTGGGGCGGCTAAAATATTCAGCCAAATCCGATTACGTGAAGTAAAAGGTCTGAAAGATAGAACATCTTACCTCTGTACCCTACGTGAATAACTTTACTCTTTTTTGAGCAACACAGAAAGACCTTTTCGTAATTTTTTTTTCATTCTTTACATAGGGAATTCTAATACCCATCACAAAACCCCCGTGCTTATGTTGCTTAATTACGAAAAAAGCGCGTTATTCCTTAAATGCTTAGTGCGCTTGATCCCAATTTTCTCCGCTACCGACTTCCACCAGCAACGGCACATCAATACGCGTGCAGTTTTCCATCAACTGATGGATACGTTTTGCTACCGCATCTAAGTCGTCTTTATGCACCTCGAACACTAATTCATCGTGTACCTGCATAATCATCCGCACGCGTGGCTGCTCGGCCTGTAGCCAGGCATCGACGGCAATCATGGCGCGCTTGATGATATCGGCAGCCGTTCCTTGCATGGGAGCATTGATCGCCGCGCGTTCCGCCCCCGCGCGCCGCGCCGCGTTGCTGGATTTAATATCCGGCAGGTAAAGGCGGCGCCCCTCCAGAGTTTCCACATAGCCTTGTTCTTTTGCCTGAGCGCGGGTGCGCTCCATATATTCCAGCACGCCAGGGTAGCGTTCGAAGTAGAGATCCATATACTTCTGCGCCTCTTTACGCGGAATATTAAGCTGGCGAGAAAGACCGAAGGCGCTCATCCCGTAAATCAGGCCAAAGTTAATGGCTTTCGCACTTCGGCGCTGTTCCCCGGTCACGCTATCCAGCGGCAAGCCAAAGACTTCCGCCGCCGTTGCGCGGTGAATATCTTTCCCTTCGGCGAACGCCGTGAGCAGCCCTTTATCACGGGAAAGATGCGCCATAATACGCAGCTCAATCTGTGAATAGTCCGCAGATACGATGAGATAATCCTCAGGCGCAATAAATGCCTGACGAATGCGGCGGCCTTCTTCATTGCGCACCGGAATATTTTGCAGGTTCGGATCGGTGGACGATAAACGTCCCGTCGCCGTTACCGCCTGATGATAGGACGTATGGACGCGCCCGGTTTTCGGGTTAATCATCAGCGGCAGCTTATCGGTATAGGTGGATTTTAGCTTCGCCAGACCACGATACTCCAGAATCACTTTCGGCAGCGGATAGTCCAGCGCCAGCTCTTCCAGCACCTCTTCCGACGTTGACGGCGCGCCGCCAGGCGTTTTCTTCAACGGCTTAATACCCTGCTTTTCAAACAGGATGGTCTGCAACTGCTTCGTCGAGGACAGGTTGAACGCCTCGCCCGCAATGTCATGCGCTTTCTTTTCCAGTTCCGCCAGACGTAGCGTGATTTCTTCCGAATGTTTGTGCAGGACGGCAGGATCGATTTTTACGCCATTGCGCTCAACGCGTGACAGTACCGGCACCAGCGGCATTTCGATGTTTTCGAAAACATTCAGCGGGCCTTTGTGCTGCTGGAGCTCAGGCCACATTTTGAGATGCAACTGTAACGTGACATCCGCATCTTCTGCCGCATAGCGCCCCGCTTCCTCCAGTGCGATCTGGTTAAAGGTGAGCTGGTTTTTACCTTTACCGGCAATGTCTTCAAAGGTGATAGTTTTGTGCTTCAGCCAACGATCGGACAAGCTGTCCATATCATGGCGTCCGGCGACGCTGTTCAGAATGTAAGACTCAAGCATGGTATCGAAGGCGATACCGCGCAGCTCAATACCGTAATTTTGCAAGACGCCGCGATCGTACTTGAGGTTTTGCCCCACTTTGCGCACTTTTTCATCTTCCAGCAGAGGCTTCAGCAGTTCCAGAGCACGCTGGCGGGAGATTTGATCCGGAGCGTCCAGATAATCATGCGCGACAGGTACATACGCGGCAACGCCAGGTTCGATGGCAAACGAGAGGCCCACCAGGTTGGCGGCGATATTATCCAGGCTGTCGGTCTCCGTGTCGAAAGCAAAAACTGGCGCTTTTTTCAGCTTTTCAATCCAGCTTTCCAGCGTAACGTCATCCAGAATCGTGACATAATTTTCATAAGAGAGCGCCGCTGCCGGTTCGCTGGGCGATTCATCAATAACGACCGTTTCCTGCGGTTTGGCCGCCGGTTTCGCGCCCTTTGCCTGTAGCCACTTGCCTGCCTCGACGTCCGCCGTCCAGCGCTTGAACTCATATTTTTTAAACAGGCCCAGCAGTTCATCCGCAATCGGCTGCTGCACTTCAAGCTGTTCGCAGGTCAGCTCCAGCTCAACATCCGTTTTAATGGTGGCGAGCTTATAAGACAGGTACGCTACGTCTTTATTCTGCGCTAATTTACCGGCCATCGTTTTGGCGCCGCGGAAAGTGAGACCGGCAATTTTTTCCGGCTCGGCGTACAGCGTATCCAGGCCGCCCAATCCCTGAAGCAAGGCTTGCGCCGTCTTCTCACCCACGCCTGGTACGCCCGGAATATTATCCGAGGAGTCCCCCATCAGCGCCAGAAAGTCAATAATCAGCTCAGGCGGCACACCGTACTTATTAACGACTTCATCCGGGCCGAGGATGGTGTTAGTCATGGTGTTGATCAGCGTAATATTCTGCGTCACCAACTGTGCCATATCTTTATCGCCGGTGCTGATTAATACCGGACGCCCCACCTTCTCCGCTTCTCGCGCCAGTGTACCGATAACGTCATCCGCTTCTACGCCAGAGACCGCCAGCAGAGGTAACCCCATGGCTTTAACTATGGCATGTAACGGCTCTATTTGCGCACGCAGATCATCCGGCATCGGAGGACGATGCGATTTGTAGTGTTCAAAGAGCTCGTCACGGAAGGTTTTTCCTTTGGCGTCAAACACCACCGCAGCATGCGTCGGCTGATACTGCATGATCAGGCTGCGCAACATGTTGAGGACACCATACATTGCGCCCGTAGGTTCTCCCGCGCTGTTGGTTAACGGCGGAAACGCATGATAGGCGCGATAGAGATAGGATGAGCCATCTACGAGAATAAGTGGGTTTTCTGGGATCTGAACCATAATGTCCGTGCCTGTTTAACAGATTATGGTTAAAGGATGCCACATACAGGAGGAAAACTTGAGTTTTTCGCCGCATTTGCGGAAAAGTTTTGTCGATCTTCAGGATCGCTCGCAAAACAACCTGTGGATAACTTTGTGTGTAAATTCTTACCATTACTTTAAAATCAGCGCGATAGCCTTCTCCTCTTAATAATTACCCATTATTTTCAATGAGTTGTTAACATCACGATTTTCTGATTATCTGATTCATGCCGTTATCATAATGTGGATAGTTGTTACGAGTGTTTCTATTTCACTCAGCGCCATCATTAGCATCGTTTTCTGATAGAATCAGCCTCTTGCGCCCTTTTCGCACACCGTTTATGGCTAACTTTTGAATAATTTATTATGACGAGAATACTCGCGGCTATCACGCTCCCATTGAGTATCGTATTAACCATCCTGGTCACTATTGTTTGCTCAGTACCGATCATCGTTGCCGGCATGGTAAAGCTCCTTTTGCCTGTTCCCGGTATCTGGCGCAAGGTCTCCATTTTCTGCAATTTCATGATGTATTGCTGGTGTGCTGGTCTTGCAGCGCTGTTACGCCTTAATCCGCACTTGCAATGGGATGTAGAAGGGTTAGAAGGGCTGAGCAAGAAAAATTGGTATTTACTGATTTGTAATCACCGCAGCTGGGCCGATATCGTTGTGCTTTGCGTTCTGTTCCGCAAGCATATCCCAATGAATAAGTACTTTCTTAAACAGCAATTGGCCTGGGTGCCGTTCATCGGCCTGGCGTGCTGGGCATTAGATATGCCGTTTATGAAGCGCTACTCTCGTAGCTATCTGCTCCGCCACCCCGATCGACGTGGCAAAGATGTTGAAACAACTCGCCGCTCTTGCGAGAAGTTTCGTCGGTATCCCACCACTATCGTTAACTTTGTTGAAGGCTCGCGATTTACGCATGAGAAACGTCAGCAAACGCATTCACCCTATCAACATCTGTTGCCACCAAAAGCAGCCGGTATTGCAATGGCGATTAATGTTTTAGGCTCACAGTTCGATAAGCTGCTTAATATTACGTTGTGTTACCCAAACAACGATCGCCACCCCTTCTACGATATGCTAAGCGGTAGGCTGACGCGTATTGTTGTTCGGGTGCAACTGGAACCCATAAATGAAGAACTGCACGGCGATTACGTGAACGACAAAACATTCAAACGCCGTTTTCAACGTTGGCTTAATACGCTGTGGGATAAGAAAGATATACAGATAGAAGAGATTAAAACATCTTATAAAAACGCCGGTCAGTGACCGGCGTTCTTTTTATTTTTTATCAACCAAATATTTCACGGTATCAGCATACTGCTGAACAAAAACATCCATGCTGCTGGTATCCATGCCTTGTGGGTTAATCTGGTATTTGCCATTGACGAACATCGCCGGAACGCCCTGCAGTTGCAGGTCAGCCGCGGCTTTCTCCTGTTGCGCAACCAGTGATTTCACCACGAAGCTGTTCCATGCCGCATCGTAATCTTCGCCTTTTACGCCCGCATCAACGAACACTTTACGGATATCCGCGGCAGATTGTACTGTCTGGGTTTTCTGTACGGCTTCAAACAGCGGGACCGTGACTTTATCTTCTACCCCCAACGCCATCGCCACCGCCCATGCCTGGGTGAGCTCCTTGCCCAACGGCCCCAGGAACTCAACGTGGTACTTGGTCATCTTGGTGCCTTTCGGCAGCTTTTTCTTCACATTGTCAGACACATGAAGCACTTCTTCAAACTGATAACAATGTGGGCAGTAGAATGAGAAAAACTCCAGTACCTGGGGTTCGCCAGCGACCGGTTTATCCAGCGTGATATACTGTTTACCGTCGCTGATCTGTGCTGCCGAGGCGCTAAAAGCTAAAACCATACCAGCCAGCGCCAGCCAAATCTTTTTCATGATCAACTCTCTCCGATTAATACATTGGCGTTAATTGTAAAGGGGGTTCGTGCAAAATTTTAGTCTGCTCAATAAAAGTCGTTGTCTGTCGCTGCCAGTAATCTTCCCCTGTTAACCAGGGAAAGTTTTTTGGAAACGCAGGATCGCCCCAACGACGAATCAACCAGGCAAGATAATAAACTAAACGCATGGCGCGTAAAGGTTCAATGAGACCAATTTCAGCCGTATCGAACTCACTAACTTCTTCATAAGCTTCAATAATGGTTTCAAGCTGCATTCGCTGTTCGGCTTTGTTGCCGTTCAGCAGCATCCATAAATCCTGTATCGCCGGGCCGTTACGGGCATCATCTAAATCGACAAACAGCGGTCCATCACGCCATAGAATGTTGCCGGCATGACAATCGCCGTGCAATCGCAGCGTGGCGAAATCGGTGCGCCAGCATTCGGTAACCGCAGACAGTAGAGTATCAGTGGCTTTCAGGAAAGCCGCTTTTTGCCCGGAGGGAATCAGTGCGGCATCTTCGAATACCTGGCGAGGTTCAAAAAGATACTCTGCAAGCCCAATGTCAGGCCGGAAAGTGAAAGGACGTTTTCGCCCCGTCTGATGCAATCGGCCAAGATAACGCCCTACCGCCTCCATCTGATCGATATTGTCTGCTTCAAACTGACGACCGCCTACGCTGGGGAAAATGGCATAATGATAGCCCTGATGCGCTAACAGCGTCTGGCCATTAAACGCGAGCGGAGCAGCAACCGGAACCTCATCCTTCACCAGTTCAAGCGCGAATTGGTGTTCTTCCCGAATTTGATCAACAGACCAGCGTTCAGGACGATAAAACTTAACGACAAAACGTCGACGGTCTTCATCCTGAAACTGATAGACGCGGTTTTCATAACTGTTTAGTGGAGTCAGCCCGGAATCCACCCTGATCCCCTGTTCAAACAGCGCATCCATGATGGTTTCCGGGTGTAGCGTCTGGAAAGTAAAAGCGTTGTCGTTCATCCCATCATCCGGAAAATACTACGAATGATTCAGGATATCATTTCGTGGCGATTTCGGTGGTGCCGCTTACAAGGTTTTACTCTTTAATAACGCCGCGGGCGCGTAAAAGCGCCGTTTTAAAGTCCTCTTCATAGTCTTTTTGAATCCCTGGAATGGCGGCGTCTTTGGCGGAATCGCGCATTTTCAGATGGTAGATCAGGATATCATCAGTTAAATCTTCCAGTTTGCCGTCAAAACCTGACTCTTTCGCCAGTTTCTGCAAAAATTGCGTCAGATTAAGATCAGGCTCTTTCTGCCAGGCTGGCTGGAGGAGTTCAATGACTTCATTCAGGCGTTTACATTTCATAGCTGTGCTCCTTATTCTTGATACAGACACGGTAGCAGGGTCAATCCCACAATAAAAGAGGCGATATCGGTGAATCTGGATGAAGTAATAACCGGCGTGGTACTGGCAGGCGGTAAAGCCCGGCGGATGGGAGGTGCGGATAAAGGTCTGCTTGAACTGGACGGGAAACCGCTCTGGCGACACGTTGCCGACGCGCTCGCGCCACAACTTGCTACGGTCGTAATTAGTGCTAATCGCCATCTGGATATCTACCAGGCCAGCGGCCTGAAAGTCATTCCGGATTCAATCGCTGACTTTCCCGGTCCGCTGGCGGGTATGCTTTCCGTTTTTCAGCAGGTAGCAGGCGACTGGTTTCTGTTTTGTCCCTGTGACAATCCTTGTATCCCCCACAACCTGGTCGATCGTTTAGCAGCGCATCGTCATGGCGCACCCGTGGTTTGGGTTCATGATGGAGAACGCGATCATCCAACGATCGCGTTGATTAATCGTGCCGTTGAGCCCCAGTTGACAGCTTATTTGCAAGCAGGCGAGCGGCGGGTAATGATTTTTATGCGCCAGGTAGGCGGACACGCCGTTGATTTCAGCGATTGTAAGGAGGCATTTGTGAACGTCAACACGCCGGAGGAACTCGCGCAATGGCAAAAGAGACCATGATACCGCTACTCGCCATTGCCGCATGGAGCGGCACGGGAAAAACAACACTGCTGAAAAAACTGATCCCAGCACTTTGTGCGCACGGTATTCGGCCAGGGCTGATTAAGCATACCCATCATGATATGGATGTCGATAAACCGGGTAAAGATAGCTACGAGCTGCGTAAAGCCGGGGCGGCACAGACGCTGGTTGCCAGTCAGCAGCGCTGGGCGTTAATGACGGAAACGCCGGGGCAAGAAGAGTTGGATCTGGCATGGCTGGTGAGCCGGATGGATGCATCAAAACTGGATCTGGTGCTTGTTGAAGGGTTTAAACACGAAGCAGTTGCGAAGATCTTACTTTTTCGTCAGGGATGTGGGCACAGCGAGGAAGAATTAATTCTTGATGAGCATGTTATTGCGGTTGCCAGTGATATTCCACTTGCCGTAGCGGTACCCGTTTTGGATCTTAATGATGTATCGCAGATTTCTGCCTTCATTTTGCGGTGGTTAGAGAAAGCACGTTCCTTGTAGGCCGGATAAGGCGGAGCCGCCATCCGGCGGTGCAGGTTGCCTGATGGCGCTGCGCTTATCAGGCCTACATTTTTACAGTTACCACACATGCAAAAAAGCCCATCCGTCAGGATGGG
>NZ_JBCLYA010000039.1:0-2332 GCF_039650795.1 Salmonella sp. K21076 | reverse complement strand
TGGCGCCACGCCACCGGGCCGTCAGGGTCTTATTTCTCCTGCGCCAGCCGGATACTGCGCTCTATCACCGCCCGCCGGGCGTCACCCGCCGGCAGCAGCTTCAGCATCATCTCCCAGGCCGCCACCGCCTCGCCAAAGCGCTGCTGCTCAAAGGCGCTGAACGCATACAGGCTTAACACCCGGATATCCGTGTGGTCGCGGCTCACCAGCTGACGCAGCAGTTCCCCGCCGCGGCGGTTATCCTCCGGGTCGGACGAGCGCGTCAGCGCCTCCGCGTAGCCCAGCGCCGCATCGCGGTTTTCCGGGTCCAGACGGTAAGCGTTCGCATACGCCCCGGTGGCGGTACCGGCATTACCCAGTACCATACCGGTGCGCCCCAGCATGAGCCAGCCCTCAACATTGCCGGCATCATTCTGCAGGCGGGTGCGCAGCCCCAGCGCCAGCCGCGCCATCTCCTCCTCATTCAGCGGCTGCGCCTGCGGGTCCAGCGCCCGCGCCAGCAGCCCGGGCGTCTGCGCCGTTGCCTGCTGCCAGGCCCTCACCTGCGGATAGCTGCCGGTCAGGGCGTAGCTGCCGGCGCCGACCGCCAGCGCAATGACGGCCCCCGGCACGTAAACGCCCCACCCGGCGCGCGCGCCGCAAACCGGGGTGTCCGCCGGCAGCGGCTCCCGGCGCAGGCGCACCCGCCGGCGCGTCCGGGCGACGATTATCCACCCGCCCGCCACGATGGCGGCCAGCGGCAGCACCCACAGCAGCACCGTCAGCGGGGTCAGCGGCGGGTCGTAGGTGACGAAGTTGCCGTAGCGCGCCACCATGTAATCGATGATTTCCTGGCGGCTCTTCCCCTCCTGCATCAGGTCATACACCCTGCGGCGCATGTCGGTGGCTATCATCGCGTTCGAGTCCGCAATGCTGTTGTTCTGGCATTTCGGGCAGCGCAGCTGCTCCGTGAGCTGGCGGAACTGCTGCTCCTGCGCTTCATCTTTAAACGGCATCACGTCGGTGGTCGCCCGCGCTGACCCGGAGATAACCAGCGCCAGCATCAGCATCACCATGCCCGGTAACAGTCTCATTGCGCCGCCTCCCGGCTGTATCTGTCCCACAGCGGTTTCAGTTCACTTTCCCATACCCGGGCATTCAAATCGCCCGCATGGCGGTAGCGGATAATCCCCCTGCCGTCGATGAGGAAGGTTTCCGGCGCGCCGTACACGCCCAGGTCCAGCCCCAGCATCCCGTCGCTGTCCGATAAACTCAGCGCATACGGGTTGCCCAGTTCCTTTAACCAGGCCACCGCCTTCGCCCGGTCGTCCTTATAGTTCAGCCCCACCACCCGGATACCCTGCGCGGCCAGCCGGTTCAGGTACTGATGCTCGGCGCGGCAGGTCGGGCACCAGGTGGCCCAGACGTTAAGCAGCACCGGTTTCCCCTGCGTCAGCACCTCCGCCTGATAGTACTGACCCGGCGTCTCCAGCGATTCCAGGCGAAACGCCGGCACCGGCTTTCCGGTCAGCGCCGATTCGAGATTCGTCGGGTCATCCCCCTGCGCGTTGCGCGCCAGCTGCCACAGCAGCGCCGCGGCAATCAGCAGAAAAATCAGCAGCGGTAATAACAGTACGTTGCGTTTCATCCGGCCTCCGGCAATGGTTTACGGCGGCGGTAGCGCGGGTCCGCCAGGCACAGCAGCCCGCCCAGCGCCATCAGCAGCCCCCCGGCCCATATCCAGCGGACAAACGGTTTGTAGTACAGGCGCACGGCCCACGCGCCGTTGTCCAGCTCCTCCCCGAGCGCGGCGTACAGGTCGCGGGTCAGCCCGCCGTCAATCGCCGCCTCGGTCATCACCATCCGGCTGGTGTTGTAGAGCCGTTTCTCCGCGTGCAGCACCGCCTCCGGCTCGCCGTGGCGCGTCACCCCGATGAGGGCCACCCCGCCGCGGTAGTTGGGCCCGGTGATGTCCCGCACCTCCCGGAAGGTGAAGCGGTAGTCGTGAATGGTCACGCTGTCGCCCGCCCGCATCCGCACGTCACGCTCCACGCTGTAATTCTGGCTGAAGGCGATACCGGTAATCGTCACCGCCAGCCCGAGGTGCGCCGCCACCATTCCCCAGTAGCTGAGAGAGGTTTTCGTGCCGCGGGACACGCGCTGTACGGCTTCGGCCACCGCCAGCACCGCAATCCAGCAGGCCATCGCCATCCCCACCGCCGTCATGGCGATGATTCTATCTTCCAGCAGCCATGGCAAAAGTACCGACAGCACCAGGGTGGAGACCAGGGCGGTGAGCAGCAGTTTCCTGATGTTACGCGGCCGGTCCCGGCCCCAGCGCACCAGTGGCCCC
>NZ_JBCLYA010000038.1:0-3899 GCF_039650795.1 Salmonella sp. K21076 | reverse complement strand
AGTAAATTGATGTAAAAATCAGTGGTTGTAAAAGAATTCGGTGGAGCGGTAGTTCAGTTGGTTAGAATACCTGCCTGTCACGCAGGGGGTCGCGGGTTCGAGTCCCGTCCGTTCCGCCACCCTAATTAGGGGCGTAGTTCAATTGGTAGAGCACCGGTCTCCAAAACCGGGTGTTGGGAGTTCGAGTCTCTCCGCCCCTGCCAGAAATAATCCTTAGCATCTGCTAAGGATTTTTTTTTGCCTGAAATTACCTGATTATCTGATCAGGTAATCGTAAGTTCCCTTCTTTTTCTTTTCATCATTTTCATTGTTCATCCAGCACATCCGTTTTTAACAGATCGCAGATCAGCGAGTATTTATCGCTGTTTTGCAGCCAAATGGCGTATAGCGGCCGTGAAAGCGTTGCGCTGTCGGCAACGGTATGTAATCCGCCCTTTTCATTTGCCCAGTTTACAGGAAGCCAGCTACAGCCATTTAATGCGCTAAGCTGCTGTCGGGCGAGTTCGGCTGAGCTGGTTGTTAATACCGGTACTTCATCTGCTGCGATCAGCCCTGTTTCATGCTGTTGGAAGTCTGGTCCCCACTCCAGCCGCAGATAATTGAGTTCTGATTTCTTACGGGCAGGGCTGCTGCAATATAACGCCAAAGTGAAGTGCCCTAACAGCTGACTGCTGAACTCATCCATTTTGGGCGCTTCGGTAGTAATGAGGAGATCAAGCTGGCGTTCATGAAGTTGCTTCACAAGCGATTGCCGTTGAGCGATTCTGGCTTCGAACTGCAGGCCGCTTTGCGGCTCCTGTAGTTGGTACAGTCGACCCAGCCAGGCGTTAAGCATACACTCCCATAAAGACGCGCTGGCGCCGATGGAAAACTCGTTATGGCGTGAGGTATGCGCCACCTCTTTACGTGCCGCCTGCCACGTATTCATCAGCGTTTCCGCATACGGTAAAAGTTTTTCGCCAGCCGTGGTTAAACGGATATTGTTTCTGTGCCGCGTAAAAAGGTTTACGCCCAGTTGATTCTCCAGTTGCCTGATACGAAAGCTCACCGCGGATTGCGTCAGGTAAAGTGCTTCTGCGGCCCGCCCGAAATGGCGTGTCCGGCTAACTTCCAGGAAAGTTTTTAACAATTCCGTATCCACTGTGCTCTCCACAAAATTATTTGTCGTTATGATTTAAATGTTTTGTTTTACACTCTGTCAAGCGTAACTAATACTCCGCGCCATAAATAGCTCAGACAAAGAATTAGGAGCGTGCAGGATGGCGGAAAGCTTTACGACGACTAATCGATATTTTGACAATAAACATTATCCACGTGGATTCTCTCGTCACGGTGATTTCACGATTAAAGAGGCACAACTGCTTGAGCGTCATGGTCATGCCTTTAATGATCTGGATCTTGGCAAGCGTGAGCCTGTGACTGAAGAAGAGAAGCTGTTTGTAGCGGTATGTCGCGGTGAACGCGAGCCGGTAACGGATGCAGAACGCGTCTGGTCCAAGTATATGACGCGTATCAAGCGTCCAAAACGCTTCCACACCTTGTCTGGCGGCAAGCCGCAAGTTGAAGGCGCAGAAGACTACACCGAAGCTGATGATTAATAAATATCCTCCGGCATAGCCGGAGGTTTTTCTGATGCGCCTGTAAGGCTCTCTTACCAGCCGCGCCCTAACAGGCGCATACGATCTGACATTTGCATCAAACTTCGTTACTTACGGCCCGTAAACGGGCTGCTAGGATAAGGGATCGATAACTGCTCACCCATTTTATCCTCTTCAAGCTGGTGCTTTATGTAATCCTGTATCTTCGCCGTGTTCTTACCCACCGTATCGACGTAGTACCCTCTGCACCAGAACTCCCTGTTCCTGTATTTGAATTTCAAATCGCCAAACTGCTCATAAAGCATCAGGCTACTTTTTCCCTTCAGATAACCCATAAACCCTGACACGCTCATCTTCGGCGGGATCTCCAGAAGCATATGGATATGATCTGCACAGCATTCCGCTTCCAGAATGTTCACATTTTTCCACTCACATAGTTTCCTTAAAATGCTGCCTACCGCTCTACGCTTCTCTCCGTAGAACGCCTGTCTTCGGTATTTTGGCGCGAAAACTATGTGATATTTACAGTTCCATCGGGTGTGCGCTAAGCTCTTTTCGTCCCCCATTGGGACCCCCTTTTGATTTCTTGTTGAACTTTTGCAGTTGCCAGACCGCAAGATGTTTTAACAAATCAAAAGGGGTTTTAATAACTGGCTTAAAGCTGAAAGCTTTCCGGAACCCCCAGCCTAGCTGGGGGTTTTCCATAGACAATAAAAAGGGCGTAATGCCCTTTTTTTACGCCAACAGCTTTTGCAAATGAATTAACAACCTGTCTATCGCCCGATAGCTTACCGCCTCCTGCAAATGCTGACGCGAGATCTGGTCAGCCAGTTCTATGTCGGCAATGGTTCTGGCAACTTTTAGTAAACGCTGCCAGGCGCGAATGGATAATCCAAGATGCACCAGCGTGTCTTCAAGCCAGCGGGCGTCATCGTGATGTAAAACACAATATTTTTGGATTTCGCGACCCTCCAGACGCGCGTTTAACTTCTTCTGGCGTCGGTACTGCCGTTTATGGGCGGCGATGACCCGCTTTTTTACCGTAGCGCTGCTCTCACCCTTTGAGGCGTGTTGGCTAAGAATCCCGGGCGGAGGAAGCGGTATCTCAAGCGAAAGGTCAAAACGATCAAGAAACGGGCCTGACAACCGATTAAGGTAACGTAGTGTCTGTTCTGGCGTGCAGCGATTATGGTTTCCCTGATAATGTCCGGTCGGGCTGGGATTCATTGCGGCGATTAACTGGAACCTGGCAGGGTACGTTATTTTCGCTCTGGTACGGGATAAATGAATTTGACCGGATTCTATAGGTTCACGTAGCGCATCCAGTGTGCGTCGTTCAAATTCAGGCAATTCATCAAGGAACAAAATTCCGTTGTGCGCCAGCGATATCTCTCCCGGGGCGGGTATTGCGCCGCCGCCGACCATAGCAGTAAGTGAGGTGCTATGATGAGGTGAGCGAAAGGGACGTTGCTGCCATCGTTTTTGTACCGTATCGGCATTAACCAGACTGAGGATCGCGGCGCTTTCCAACGCCTCTTCATTGCTTAATGGTGGAAGAATCCCGCTCAGTCGACTGGCCAGCATGGTTTTACCCGTACCCGGCGGGCCGATCAATAGCAGATTATGTCCCCCTGCCGCTGTAATCTCCAGGCCGCGTTTACCCTGCTCCTGACCGATCACATCGCGAAGATCGGCAGTTGCGGTAGACGATGCCATATCCTGAGCTAAAGGTCTTTCCAGGGCGTGTTTCCCTTCCAGAAAGGCGCAGACGGTTTGTAGATGATCGGCGATAAAACATCCTTCTTTGCTGATAAGCCCAACCTCCGCCGTGTTCTCTGTTGCGACGATAATATTTCTGCCGGCCCTGATGGCTTCCGTTGCACTTGATATTGCGCCAGGAACGCCGCGTAATGCGCCTGTAAGCGCTAACTCACCCACCAGCTCATATGCCTCAAGATTCGACGCTGTAAGCTGCTCAGACGCGGCCAGAAGCGCAACAGCAATAGGCAGGTCATACCTTCCGCCCTCTTTCGGTAGATCGGCTGGAGCAAGGTTAATGGGTTTTTTGTTGCCTGAAATTTAAGCTGTTTAAAATCATGATGTTAGAAACACTGTTTTTTAACGATGGCGACAAAATGGCGGCAGCGTCAAAGAGAGAGCGCCACCTGTCCTGATTTCATTGGATGCGGCTGAACCGGATTTGACTCTTTTGGCGTTGCAATCGAACGAACAAAAGTTTCATGGGTAACAAAAGTATGGCTGCAGTTAATGTTCTGGCACTGGTTGTAACGCTCTTTGGTC
>NZ_JBCLYA010000037.1:0-42934 GCF_039650795.1 Salmonella sp. K21076 | reverse complement strand
GCGGGTGAAGTCGTCCACGGCGGGAACGGCGCGCGGTGCGGGCGCGGCGACGGGTTCCGGGAAGAAGCGAGTAATCACGGCAGACATACCGCGAATGGCAAAGATCAGCAGGAACAGAAACGCCAGCACGAATCCCATGCCGAGGAGCATCAGAGTGAAGCCTTCACCTAATAGCAGAGCTGCATTAGTCATAAAATAGCCTTCAGGCAGGAGGCACGATAATGGGGCTATTTATGACGATGAAATAATAAGGGTGGATTTCCCTGAGCCGCCCCGGCCAGAGCCCTTGGTTATTATTATCGTCATAACGTATTACCACCATTATCGTGCAATTTACGTAATCAGGTTTATTTGATGAAACTTACGTTCTGGCATATTTCATCAGCGACGATCTCTTTACGCTGATTAAAAATAATTTTGTTCTGTTCAAACAGATTATTCCCATGGGTATCAATAGAAACAATCAGCGGGCCAAACTCTTTAACCCGACAGACCCACAGCGTTTCCGGCATCCCCAGATCGCGCCATTGGGCATCTTCAATTTCTTCCACGCACACGGCGGCTACAACCGCACAACCGGCAGGGAATACGCAGTGCAGCGCTTTGTGTTCAGCACAGCCCTCTTCGGTACCTTTACCCATACCGCCTTTACCTACAATTAATTTCACGCCAGTCTGCGCAATAAACTCTTTTTCGAATTTCTCCATACGCATGCTGGTGGTTGGGCCAACGGAGACCATTTCAAACTTATCGTCTTCGCCTTTAATTGGGCGGACAATGGGGCCAGCGTGTAAAATAGCGCCGCCGCGAACATCTACCGGAAGTTCGCGACCACCTTCAATTAAA
This sequence comes from Salmonella sp. K21076, assembly GCF_039650795.1. Taxonomy (NCBI): domain Bacteria; kingdom Pseudomonadati; phylum Pseudomonadota; class Gammaproteobacteria; order Enterobacterales; family Enterobacteriaceae; genus Salmonella; species Salmonella sp. K21076. Next base: position 42,088 of record NZ_JBCLYA010000037.1, on the reverse strand, counting down.
CGGCGATGGGCTACGTCACGGCAGGTAACAATATGACCGTTGAGATAAATAATATCGCCAGCCTTAATATCCGCTAAATCTTCATCTTTAATTGGCGTAGTCAGGATTTTTTTAGTCATCAGAAATTCACTCCGCTGTGAGACGTAATGGTGTAATTCAAATCTTTATCGAAAACGATGTGCCCTTTACGGTGCGACCAGCAGCCGACGTTTACCGCCACGCCGATGGTAGAAGGATGACGTGCGGTGTTTTCAATGTTCACGCCCATAACGGAGGTATTACCGGACATCCCCTGCGGCCCCAGGCCAATTTTGTTAATGCCGTCTTCCAGCATTTTTTCCAGCGAGGCTGCACGCTCATTCTCGTTATGCGAACCGATCGGACGCATCAGCGCTTTTTTCGATAGCAGTGCCGCCGTTTCAACAGAGGTCGCTACGCCCACGCCAACCAGCAGCGGCGGACAAGCGTTGAGGCCGTAGCTGGTCATCACATCCAGTACAAAGCGGGTCACACCTTCATAGCCTGCACCCGGCATCAGCACCATCGCTTTCCCCGGCAGAGAACAACCACCGCCCGCCATATAGGTATAAATGCTGCACTGATCGGAATTGGGAACGATTTCCCAGAAGACCGTCGGCGTACCTTTACCCACGTTTTTACCGGTGTTGTATTCATCAAAAGTTTCTACGCTGTTGTGGCGCAGCGGAGAATCTACAGTTGCTTTGATCACCGCCTCACGCAACAACGCTTCCAGCTCGCCAATCAGCGGAAAGTTCGTCCCGCACTCCACCAAAAACTGAATGACACCGGTGTCCTGGCAGGAAGGTCGATCCAGCTCTTTCGCCAGACGCTGGTTCTCAATCATGGTAGTAAAGATGACGTCGGCCAGTTTACTGGTCTCTTTCTTATGCAAATCTTCCAGTTTTGCAGTGACATCATCAGGCAAAACTTTGCCGGTATATCCCACAAACTTGGCCATAACGTCGGTCATATGGGATATCTGTTCACTTTTGCTCATAAATGCTCCTTAGTCAGAACAGCTTCCGTTAATTACGGATGAAAAGGGAAAAGGATTGGCAGCAGGATCAAGCTGACAATGGTTGAAACGATAATCAGGGGGATACCGGCCTTAGCGTAGTCGACAAATTTATAGCCACCCGCGGAGAGCACCATCATGTTGGCAGGCATACCGATAGGAGTTGCGTAGGCGCAGGAACCGCCAATGACCGTCGCCATCAGAACCGCACGCGGGTCGGCCCCCATACCTGCGGCAATGGACAAACTCACCGGCACCAATAGCGCTGTCGTTGCGGTATTGGACATAAAGTTGGTCATCACAACGGATAAGGCGAAAACGGCGATCAGCAACATGAACGGTGAGGAGTTTTGCCCCAGCATGCCGATTACATAGTCCGCAACCAGCTTGCCTGCCCCGGTCATTTCCAGCGCTTTTGCCAGCGCCAGGGTGCCGCCAAAGATAAAAATAGTCTGTGAATCAATGGCTTTATAGGCCTGTTTTTCCGTGAGTACGCCGCTTACGACCAGCACAAGAGCGCCAATACAACCGGTCACGGCCAGGCTGACACCGATCTTCTTCTCAAAGATCATGCCGAGGATCGTTGCGATCAACACCACGAGTGAGAGCCGTTGTTTCCACTGTGGAACATGGCTGTAGTCACGTTGCTCCCCGACGCTCCCCACCTCACCGCCGGTCGCATTATTCGGCAGAAAGCGATAGCCAATAGTCAGGAAGTAGAGAATGCCGCAGATGAGCATCGGGAGACCGATTTTTGCGTATTCAAAAAAGCCAAAGCCGCCGCCAATATTCTGTAGCGCAGACTGCGCGATAAGATTTCCCGGCGCGCCAATTAACGACAGGTTACCGCCCAACGCAGCGGCGAAAACCAGCGGCATCAGTAGACGAGAACGCGAGAAGCCCGATTTTGCCGCCACGCCGATCACCACCGGAATCAAAACCGCAGCGGTACCGGTGTTAGAGAGGACGCCAGACATCAAACCCACCACCACCATAATGGTGAAGATCAGCTGTTTTTCTGTTTTCGCGAAGCGCGTGATGACGCCGCCCACTTTGTTTGCCATACCGGTCTCAAACAACGCACCGCCCACGATAAACATCGCGACAAAGAGGATGACGTTAGTGTCGATAAAGCCAGCAAAGGCCTGTTTAATATTCAGAACGCCGGTGATAACTAAGGCCACGCAGACAATCATGGAAGTGACGGCCAGCGGCACTTTTTCCCATACAAACATGACGATAGCGAACACCAATAAACATAGGGTAAGGGTAATGGGTTCCATATTTATAATTATCCAATCAATGATATATGATATTGTATCCAATATTGACGAGGAGAAATTATTCCCATACAAAAAATAAGTCAAATCGTTTCTCAGGAAAGATGCAGGAGTGGGATCTACATCAAGATCGTAGTTGGATCGTTACTGGACGTGATTAATAGAATTGAAGAATTGGTTGAAGCGCCTGCGATACTCACGCAGGCGAAAAGATCAGGCAGAAGGGTCACCAACATAGCGGGTCAGCATATTCTCCATTGAGCGAATAATGTGTTCGCGCATGCGCTGGCGTGCCAATGTTTCATCATGAAGTTCAAGAGCTTGCAGAATACTTTTATGTTCCTGAATGGAAATCACGGCATACTCTTCTTCGGTGACCTTATGGCCCATCGACAGGCCGTTCCACATATTACAGAGCAACATTTTCATTTTTTCGTTGCCAGCAACATTCCATATTTCCATATGAAATGCCTGATTCAGGTCGGAGTATTCCGCCGAGTTATTTTCCGCGAGAGCCTTTTCAGCGGCATAATGCACCTCGGCTATCCGCGAAATATCGGTGCCAGGACGAGAAGCTTTAGCCACCGCCTCACTTTCTAACAGCGCGCGAATTTCATAGTGTTCACGGATCGTTTGTTCATTGATGCCCAACACCACCGCCCCTTTATTAGGGCGCACTTTTATCAGCCCATCCGCCGCCAGAATCTGAAACGCCTCGCGCACTGGCATACTGGACACGCCGACCATTCCGGCAATGCCTTCTAACGTAATCTCTTGCCCTTCCACTAACTCCCTCGAAAGAATCGCTTTACGCAGCACCGCCGCGACCTGTTCTTTCGCTGAAAGAAGCTTAATCTTCCCTAACTTAGGCCTCTGCACTTTCCCAATCCTTCATATGTTGACGCATTATTTCTGCTAAAGAGAGGAAATAACGCTGCATAACTTGCCCAATCTCATCACGCCGCCCCTGGCGTATGACGTCAGCCAGTTCAGCGAAAAGCTGCGCCGACTCCTGATTATCTTTTTTCAGATGCAAAATAACATAAGAGACATAACCGTCCAGGAACTGCTGATACACCTTTTCCAGATAGCGGTTATTCACATAAGAAATCAGCATCGCATGACACTCCAGTTCGCAGGATTTGTCTTCTGCGACAGCCAGCGCTTGCGCACGTATCAGGAGGGCATCGCCTACTTCGCTGGGTATCAGCGAAAACATTTCGGCGGCCATCGCGGCAATCACGCGAAAAATATGACTCACGCGATCGGCCTCAAGATGCGCGACCTGCATGTGCCTGTTGGGCAGTCGGATTAAAAAACCTTCCTGTTCGAGTGACTGTAGCGCTTCTCGAACCGGCATTCGTGAAAGACCGAGCTGCTCCGCAATACTTTCCTGCGCGAGTTCTTCTCCCGCTTTTATATTGCCGGAAAGAATTTCATAGCGAAGCATTTGCGTAATGTGATCGCGGGTTTGCGTTCTTTGGATCTTTTTCACGACGTTCTCGTTAATAACCGATAAGACGTGAGGAGTTTAGCAGATTTAGTGCTTGATTTCGTGGCTTGTTTATAGTTAAAGAAGCCGGAGCAAAAGCCCCGGCATCGGGCAGGAACAGCTTATTTATTAATAAAATCTTCACCCAACTGAATATCTTTTTTCAGCGTATCCAGCATAGCGTCCAGCGAATGTTGCTCGAAAGTGCTCAGTGTGCCGATGGATTTACGCTCTTCTACGCCGTTTTTACCCAGCAGCAGCGGCTGAGAGAAGAAACGGGCATACTGACCGTCGCCTTCCACATAGGCGCATTCCACCACGCCTTTTTCGCCCTGCAGAGCGCGAACCAGAGAAAGACCGAAACGCGCGGCAGCCTGGCCCATAGAGAGGGTTGCCGATCCGCCGCCGGCTTTCGCCTCGACGACTTCAGTACCGGCGTTCTGAATACGTTTAGTCAGCTCGGCCGCTTCTTGTTCGGTAAAACTTACGCCTGGAATCTGCGATAGCAGCGGCAGAATCGTCACGCCGGAGTGCCCGCCAATCACCGGAACTTCAACTTCCGTTGGCAGCTTACCTTTCAGCTCTGCGACAAAGGTATTAGAGCGGATGATATCCAGCGTGGTAACGCCAAACAGTTTGTTTTTGTCGTATACGCCTGCTTTTTTCAACACTTCCGCCGCAATCGCAACGGTGGTGTTCACCGGGTTGGTGATAATGCCCACGCACGCTTTCGGGCAGGTTTTAGCGATCTGCTGCACCAGGTTTTTCACGATGCCGGCGTTAACGTTAAACAGGTCGGAACGGTCCATACCCGGCTTACGCGCCACACCCGCAGAAATCAGTACTACGTCAGCGCCTTCAAGCGCCGGGGTTGCGTCTTCACCGGAGAAACCTTTGATTTTTACAGCGGTGGGGATGTGGCTTAAATCAACGGCCACACCGGGAGTCACTGGAGCGATGTCGTACAGGGAGAGTTCTGAACCTGAAGGCAGTTGGTTTTTTAAAAGTAATGCCAGCGCCTGACCGATACCACCAGCAGCGCCGAGGACTGCGACTTTCATCCTAAACTCCTTATTATATGATTAGCTAAGTGTCTATTGCTCCGCGGCGGCGACCTTAATTCACAAATTCAATGATTACAATCCTCACTCATCAAGAATGCGGAGTCGCGCAATTTTGGCTTTTATGCATTTAATTTGCGTAATCCGGATCGGCTGCAACCAGAGAGCAACGTTCTACAGGTGGTGACAATATACCCTACTACCCTCTCAAAACAACATCATTTTGATAACAATTAATTTACTTTTAATCTTATTTGCGAGGCGTGACACAGGCATGTTTCTTGATTACGAAATTTGATAAAATTCCGCTCTTTCATAACATTATTTCAGCCTTAAACAAGGCAGACTGTTTGCATAAAAATTCATCTGTATGCACAATAATGTTGTTTCTACCGCCATATTACGGGTGACTTATGCGAAGCTCGGCTAAACAAGAAGAACTAGTAAGAGCGTTTAAAGCGCTCCTCAAAGAAGAAAAATTCAGCTCACAGGGCGAAATCGTCCTCGCGTTGCAGGATCAGGGCTTTGAAAATATCAATCAGTCCAAGGTCTCGCGCATGTTGACTAAGTTCGGCGCAGTGCGTACACGTAACGCAAAAATGGAAATGGTGTACTGTCTTCCGGCTGAACTGGGCGTCCCAACAACATCCAGTCCGTTGAAAAATCTGGTGCTGGATATCGACTATAACGATGCTGTCGTGGTGATTCATACCAGCCCCGGCGCGGCACAACTCATTGCGCGCCTGCTGGATTCACTGGGGAAAGCAGAAGGTATTCTCGGCACGATTGCCGGCGACGATACTATCTTCACTACGCCTGCCAGCGGCTTTTCCGTAAGAGATCTGTACGAAGCCATTCTGGAACTTTTTGAACAAGAGCTTTAGTCCCACTTCCTCCGTCGTCGTACGGCGGAGGCATCTTTTTGCCCTCTCCCCTCGCCGCTTTCCTGTACGGCTATCATTTGGCAAATCATGCCCTTAAACATTCACCACATGAATGAAAAATCAAAAAAACGCACAAAATGTCAATTTTTTTAACCAGTTGATTTTCTTTTATTTTTCAAACGACAGCGGCGAAAAACAGCAATTTTAATTCCATAACGTTATAAAAAATAAAATTTTTAATGTCTTTAAAAAGCAGAAACAATTAGCGTGGTATTAATTAATTGCGTGATTAGTGTATACTTAATTTTGTGATGAGGGTCACGAAACAAAGACCCCAGTAAAGGAATTCGACGAGGTAAAAATCATGAAAATCAAAACCACTGTTGCAACATTAAGCATTCTGTCCGTTCTCTCTTTTGGCGCTTTCGCCGCAGAACCTATCAGCGCAGAGCAAGCGCAAAACCGTGAAGCAATCGGATCGGTTTCAGTCAGCGCTATCGGCTCATCGCCTATGGATATGAATGCCATGCTGAGCAAAAAAGCAGATGAACAAGGCGCTACGGCCTACCACATTACCGAAGCGCGTAGCGGCAGCAACTGGCACGCCACTGCCGAACTGTACAAATAAAATTCACCTGCCATCGCATATAACGTGTCGTTACTTCGCGGAGATATCGCATAAGAAAAGCCCATTAATCCGCGAGGTTGACCCTATAAAGGAATAAAAGACCATGAAAACGAAATACATTATCGCATCACTCGGCCTGGCCACTCTGCTCTCTTTCGGCGCAAATGCCGCAGTACACCAGGTTAACGCGGAACAGGCGCAGAATCTGCAACCGATGGGCACCATTTCCGTCTCGCAGATTGGCAGTACGCCAATGGATATGCGCCAGGAGATCGTCGCTAAAGCCGAAAAAGCAGGCGCTAATAGCTATCGCATCATCGAATTAAAAGAAGGTGATAACTGGCACGCCACCGCCGAGTTGTATAAGTAAACCTTCGTCGTCTAACCCGACGACTTGCCCCCGCATGCCGGGGGCTTTTTTATGCTTTTTCAATGCCGGACATTAAACCGTAGCCGTCCCTCCAGCTCTTCTTCCGCTTCATCAAAGAGTAAAATCAGCGCCCCGTAGCGCCTGCGCAGTTTATCAGGCAGGTGAACGAACTCAATCTCTAGCGGTAGGGGTAAGATATCGCTCATTACCGCATCCCATAATGTATCAAGATCGCTTACTTTCTCACTGGCAAGGCCAAACGTCTGCGTAAACTCGCGATAAAAATCGCTTTGGTTTTTAATATCATTAAAATCAAATGTATAGACATTCATAGCCAGCCACCATCCCCGACAGACAATTGTCTGTTTTACTACTAAGCATCATTATGCAGAGGTTTCACTTCCAGAAACGCTTTTAGCCCCGGAGCACTCTTGCGCTGTTTTTGTATCTCAAATAAGTATAGTCATAAAAAAACCGACGCTTTTGGCATCGGTTCTTGTGGATTAGCTATCGGTAAGCGCGTTCTGGTATTTATGTAACATGCCCGTCAGGCGTTTAACCGGTTCCGTCACCTGCGGCGGCGCCTCCCAGATACGTAATTTCTCCTGATAGATATCCAGCTCATCCAGCAACTGACCAAAGTAGCGTCGCCGTTTATCATCGCTTCCGGCGGAAATAACATGGTCTGCGGTACGACGAAGCTGGCGGTGGAACACTGACAGATCTTCATTAACCGGTATCGGCGCGTCGCGCAGACGTTGATGAGCAATGATCATCGTTAGCGCCAGGCGGAACTTCGGCAAATCGCCTGGGAATTTATTCATCAGCAAAAAGAGTTGCTGATATAACGCAGGCAGACGGTTTTCTTTACGGCGTACCACGTTGGTCGTCATTGCCGAGACCGCAGCGGAAACAAACTGATTAAGCAGCACGCGACCGGTTCGATCTTTGGATTTATCACGCACCAGCAGGATGACGATAAACGCCAGCATACAGCCGACAATTTGCCCCAACGCGCTGTCGAGGAACTGGATGAAATGGAACGTCATCGGATTATCCAACACAATAATGTTAATCGTACTGGCCAGCGCCCCCATCGACCCCAGACGCCGTTTCTGAACTTCAATACCGATAAAGAACCCCAATACCGCCAGGCTCAAACATAACAACAGCATACTTTGCTGCGTATTGGGAATAATCACCAGGAAATAGAGCAATCCCAGCGGCAACGCCGCCAGAGTGCCATAAATAAAATCAATGCAGACCATGCGCGGATTGGGTAAACGCATCGCCAGCGAGGTCACCACGGCAATCATCACCATCGCGCCATTACCCGATGTCCAGCCGGTCCATAGCCAGAATAATGTCCCCAGAATGCAGGAAAGCGTGGTGCGCCAGAAGTTCACCATCGCATGGTGGCGTTCAGCGGATTCCACTTTAACTACGGGCTCGCCTTGCAGGATCTCTTCTTCCGTCGCGCTGATTTTGGTGTTACTGATCACGCCGCGTTTAAGCAACAGATAGCGCGTTGCAGCGCCTACCCAGCTATAAAGCGTGACGGGCGTTTCGCGCTCGCCGGTCCAAACAATGACACGCCGCATCCGTTTTAACTGCCTGTGGACGTCCTGTACCGTTTCAACCGGCGTCTCGAACAGTTCCCGGAATGTATCGGTAATCAGTTCCGGCCGCGTGTTTTGAATAAGATAAGTTTCACAGGATTGCGTAATCAGCGTGAGCGAAAGCGTATTCAACGCTTTCAGGCGGCGGTTAGCGCGTACCCAGCGCGAAGATTCCATATTCAGATTACTTCGCATCCCCTCCAGCGCCGCCGTGCGTCGCACCAGATCGCCCCAGGCGTTGTCGACTTCTTCGCTGTCGCCATGCTTAATACAAAGTTGCATTAGCTGATATTGCGCTACCAGTAAACAGTCCAGTTCGCGATCAACCTCCTGCTTTATCGATCGCGGCGAGAAAAGCAGATCCGCTAAAATAGCGCAGCCAATGCCGATGACGATTTCGCTACAGCGCTCAAGCGCAAATTGCGGCGTAAGCAGCGGCTCCGTCTGAATGGTAATCACAATGATCAGCGCAGTATAACCTGACAGTCCCCACGCATAAGAGTTTTCGATCCGTACTAAAGAGGAGATCCAGGTACAAAAACCGGCCCAGACACAGCACACCAGAATCATCAATAGCGGCGCGCGGATCATAGAGATAATAATGATAAGCGCGGCGATACAGCCAATAAACGTCCCGATAATACGCAACATTCCGCGATAACGGATAGCGCCGGAATAGGGTTCCCCGCCGGCGGCAAATGCCGGGCCTGCCGCCACGATCGCGGCGGTCAGCACCGCCCAACGCGGCGTCTCCAGCTGAAAATGGAAGCCGATAAATAATGCCAGCACAATGGCGCACGCCAGCTTTACCGCAAAACGAATGTGCTGGTTGGCAATGGAGAAAATGCCCATGACGATTAACCGAATTCGCGCAGCCGGTGCGCCAGTTTACGGAAGAAGGAGTCCTGGCTTGCGTCACGATCCTGCTTACCGGTGATCACGACGGTTGCCGTCGTACCGGCAGGCCACAAATTCCCCTGCTGCTCGTCGAGCCGGATGCGCACCGGGACACGCTGGGCCAGACGCACCCATTCGAGGTTAGAGTCTATCGTCGCCATCCCTTTCGCATCGCTGGTACTGCTGGCATTCGTTACCCCTGCCGCCACGCTATCGACGGTGCCTTTTAATACCCGGTTGCTGCCGAGCGGCGTGATTTCGGCACGATATCCCGGACGCACGCCTTCCAGCTTGGTCTCTTCCATATAGGCCTGCACGTAAAAAGAGTTCTTTTTCACCAGGGCGACGGCTGTGGAACCGCGGGTAATAAATTCACCGGCATAAACATTGAGGTTAGTTACCCAGCCGTCTGCAGGCGCACGAATGACGGTACGCTCCAGATCGAGTTTAGCCAGATCGCGCGTCGCCTGGGCTTTAGCCAATTGATGCAGTACCGTCTGCAAGACGTTGTTCGCCTGATCGATCTCTTCCCGGGACATCGCCTGTACGCCGAGGCGATTACGGCGACCGGCTTCCTGGCGTTTTTCCTGCGCCAGTACCTGATAATAGGCTACATCAGCTTCCGCTTCCGCCAGCGCTTTTTGATAGCGTGGCTGATCGATGGTAAACAGGACCTGATCCTTTTTCACCAGTTGGTTATCATGCACGTTTACATGGGTAATCAGGCCCGCGACATCCGGGGCAATAGCGACGACATCGGCGCTAAAACGCGCGTCGCGCGTCCAGGGTGATTCGGTGTAATACACCCAGGCGCGGAAAATGGCGATAAAGGCCAGAATAACCAGTACGAGGGTAATGGCCGTACGGGAGAGTTTTCTTGTTAGTGTTTTCACTTCAACCTCAAACGAACAGGCGCGATATTAAATAAAACAGACAACAATACAGCGCGGTATTGAACAGAGCCGGATGCCAGACAAAATCATAGATGCCCGTCGGCACAAGCATCCGACGCACCAGCCAAAAAATAGCCAGTGACAAAAGCAATTCGAAAAATATCGGTGGGAAGGAAAGACCAAACACCACGATAACGGGAAACAGACTCATGTTGACCTTGATTTCTGAGAGAGAGCAGGCGATAGATTGTTAAGCTACATCGCCGCAGAGAAGGGCAAGAGACGCCAGGCGAGAGCGACATAGCTCTTATTCGAATAATAGTATATTAACGTAATTGTTATGCTGTTATCTATATTATGTGATCTAAATCACTTTTAAGCCAGAGTGAATAATGGAACGATTAAAACGAATGTCGGTATTCGCCAAAGTTGTTGAGTTTGGCTCTTTTACCGCCGCAGCCAGACAGCTGCAAATGAGCGTATCGTCCATCAGCCAGACTGTGGCGAAACTGGAAGATGAGCTTCAGGTTAAATTGCTCAACCGCAGCACACGCAGCATTGGGCTCACCGAAGCTGGAAAAATCTATTATCAGGGCTGTCGTCGTATGCTGCATGAAGTGCAGGATGTTCACGAGCAGCTTTACGCTTTTAATAACACGCCTATCGGTACATTGCGTATCGGCTGTTCTTCAACCATGGCGCAAAATGTGCTGGCCGGGCTTACCGCAAAATTATTAAAAGAGTATCCCGGTCTGGCGGTCAATCTGGTGACAGGAATTCCGGCCCCGGATTTAATTGCCGACGGGCTGGACGTGGTGATCCGCGTGGGCGCGCTGCAAGACTCCAGCCTGTTTTCCCGTCGACTCGGCGCGATGCCGATGGTTGTGTGCGCCGCCAAGCCCTACCTCGCTCAGTACGGCGTCCCGGAAAAACCCGCCGATCTCAGTAGCCATTCCTGGCTGGAATATAGCGTGCGCCCGGATAATGAGTTTGAACTTATTGCGCCGGAAGGAATTTCTACCCGACTGATTCCACAGGGGCGGTTCGTCACTAACGATCCGATGACGCTGGTACGCTGGCTGACCGCCGGAACCGGAATCGCCTATGTGCCGCTGATGTGGGTGATCGATGAGATCAATCGTGGCGATCTGGAGATCCTGCTGCCTCGCTATCAGTCCGATCCCCGTCCGGTGTACGCGCTGTACACCGAAAAAGATAAGCTGCCGCTTAAAGTGCAGGTAGTGATTAACGCGTTAACTGACTATTTTGTCGATGTCGCACACCTGTTTCAGGGGATGCACGGGCGAGGGAAAGAAAAATAAAAACACCGGGTAATTGCTGAAGACGATTGTAGATCAGATGCCACCCGAGGCAGACATTGCCTGATGGCGCTGCGCTTATCAGGCCTGGGCGGCACATACCACAGGCCTGATAAGGCGGACAGTTATGCGGTGCCGCCAACCGTCAGGTTATCGACTTTCAGCGTCGGCTGGCCTACGCCTACCGGCAGGCTTTGGCCCTCTTTACCGCAGACCCCCACCCCGTTATCCAGCTTAAGGTCGTTGCCGACCATGGAGATCTGTTGCATCGTTTCAATGCCTGATCCAATCAACGTCGCGCCCTTCACCGGCGTCGTGACTTTGCCGTTTTCAATCAGATACGCTTCCGAGGTAGAGAACACAAACTTGCCGGAGGTGATATCCACCTGACCGCCGCCAAAGTTAGGCGCATAGATGCCATACTCAACGGATTCGATAATTTCCTGCGGCGTTGACTGCCCCGCCAACATATAAGTATTCGTCATACGCGGCATCGGCAGATGCGCATAAGATTCGCGACGCCCGTTACCGGTCGGCGCAGCGCCCATCAGGCGCGCGTTCAGCTTGTCCTGCATGTATCCTTTCAGCACGCCATTTTCAATCAATACGTTGTACTGGCCTGGCGTACCTTCATCATCGATAGCAACGGAGCCACGACGGTTCATCATTGTGCCGTCATCCACTACGGTGCAAAGCGCGGAGGCAACCTGCTCACCGATCTGACCGCTAAACACAGACGTCCCACGACGGTTGAAATCACCTTCCAGCCCGTGCCCGACCGCTTCGTGCAGCAATACGCCCGGCCACCCGGCGCCCAGAACCACCGGTAACGTCCCCGCTGGCGCAGCGACCGCGGAGAGATTAACCAGCGCCATGCGTACCGCTTCTTTCGCCCACGCGTCGGCGCGCACCTCGCCGTCAAGATCGGCAAGAAAATACTCATAACCAAAGCGACCGCCGCCGCCGCTGGCGCCGCGCTCGCGTTTACCGTCTTCTTCCACCTGCACGCTAACGGACAAACGCACCAGTGGACGGACATCCGCCGCCAGCGTCCCGTCGGTCGCCGCCACGAGGATTAATTCATATACGCCGGTCAGGCTGGCGTTAACTTCCTGCACGCGTTTATCGGCTTCTCGCGCCGCTTTATCAACGCGTCTGAGGATATCCAGCTTCTCTTCGCGGCTCATACTTTGCAGCGGATCAAGGGTGGTGTAGAGCGGCTGATGCGCTACGGCGGCGAGCGTTTTTACCTTGCCTTCGCCGTTCTCGCGTACAATGGTTCGCGCTGCCTGCGCACTCTGCTCCAGCGCAAGGAGGCTTATCTGGTCAGCATAAGCAAAACCGGTTTTTTCGCCGCTAATGGCGCGAACGCCAACGCCCTGGTCGATATTATATGAACCATCTTTAATGATGCGGTCTTCTAAAACCCAGGATTCGTGATAGCTCGACTGAAAATAGAGGTCGCCATAATCAAGACGGCGTTCGGCCAGTTGGCCCAAAATAGCGAACAGATCCTGATGGTTCAGGCCATTCGCCGCTAGCAATTGTTCACTTACCAGGTTCAGACTCATCGTTTTTGCTACTCGTTGATTTCTGCCGGATGGCGGTTCACGCCTTATCCGGACTACGTTGTTAGATTGTGCAAACCGGATAAACGCAGCGCCGTCCGGCATGACTATTTACTGAGAGTGGGGCAATTCCTCGCCCCCGTCAAATCATTGCTGGCTTTCTTTTCTCGGTTGGCGCAGAACTTCGTTGATCTGCGGCGCATCGACCGGACCGGTAATGCGATAACGCAGAATGGAGACCTTGCTCCATAGCGGCCCCAACACTTTACTGGCGGCAAATACCGCCGCGCCGACAATCGGGTTAACGGCAAACGCGGCAGCGACGCCCACGGTGGCGGAAATTTCCGCCGCGACAACGGCCTCCATATCAAGACGACGACGCACCAGATCAACAGAACCTTTCATTGCAATATCCGCTTCCAGCCCATCCACCAGCGTATCGTCAGTATGCAGGACGCCATCTTTAATCCACGCGGTACTATGAATAGAGTCGAAATAGAAGCCCTCGCTAAAGGTATCTCTGAAGTCAAACCGCAGCTTACGCAGCAACGCATCAAAACTGAGCAGCCGCAGTAGCTGTCCGGCATGACCGCTACTGAGATCAGTAAACTCGCCTTTGCCCAGACGCGTACGTAAAATCCCGTTGAGCGTGGCTTCCTCAGGTTGCCAGGGCGGGTTTCGCCAGTGCAGATCGTAATCTACGTTAAAAGACGCGTTCTGGATTGGCGTCGAGATGCCGAAGAACCCGGCAGCCGTGTCGAGGTTACTACCATGCAGACTACCTTTCAGCGAGGTTCGTTCATTACCCGGCGCATTCACCCACTCGCCGTTCGCTTTCAAACGGGCGAATCCGGTATCGATCAGGCCATTCGCCAGAGTCAGCGTATTGCCTTTGATGGCGAAATCGCCATCAATACGCCCATATTTTTGCCCCCATAGCCAGCACTCTTCGCAGCGAAGCTGTAAGTCCGGCCAGCCGCGGAAGCTAATCGTGTTCGCCGAAGCCAACGGCGATGTCGGCGTTGGTGACGAGGCGTGCGTTTTTGCGACGCCAGGGTTGTAGTACAGGTACTTAATGTTCGCCAGCCACGGCGCATGGTTGCGCATGAGTAGCGTGGCGTTCACCTCACGGCCCTGCGCTTCAATTTTTGTTCCGTTCAGCGAGGGGGCTGAAACGACGCTCAAATTGTTCCACTGCTGGCCGCCCAGCGATAGCGCGGGAGTACGCAACGTGACGCGTTGAGGAAACTCGGCCGAACTGCTCACGTTATCCGCCGCGCCTTTCTGGAATAACGCCAGCCATTGCGCGCCATCCAGCGCCGGCAGATTGAGCTCAACGCCTTGTTGAGCAGGTAATGGCGGAATCGTCCGGCTGTCCGTCGTCCAGATAGCCCGATCCAACGTCAGCTTCTGATTTAATAACCAGCGGCTGTTAAAGTGATTTTTACTCCCTGCGCTCCCCGTTAGCGCAAAACTTTTCAGGTTGCCGTCAGCCTGAATGTTCACCGGAATGGCTTCGCCTGCGGGTTTATTTAGCGGAGAAGGTAAGTGACTGCTCACATTTCTCAGATCGCCGTTCAGCTCGATGTGATAAGTGGTGTCAGCGTGATATGGAAGATCGATGCCGACTTTACCATTCCACGTCACGCTGCCGCTCAGGGCGTCATTCAGTTGCGGCGGTAAGACGCCCATACGCGTTGGCTGCCAGTTACCGTTCAGGTTGACGGCGACCTGATAGGCTTTTGCCCCTTCCGTCGTACTGAAATCCAGGTTAAGCGGCTGATTAAACCAGTTTGCCGTCAGTGGCCCGCTTTTTAGCGCGCCATTCACAAAGCTGAATTTACCGTTCAGATTTTTGAGCGTGCTGTTTAGCGGCTTAATAAACAGACTGTTATTACGCAACGAGACATCGCCCTCGGCGGTAACCTGTTCTCCGTCCAGCGGAATATCAAGATGTAAGCGAGCATTCACATCGCCATCTAATTGGAGCTCCGCCAGCGTCGAGCCAAGCGAGTCTTTTAGCGGCGTCTCGTCAAAATAAGGCCCAACGGCTTTTCCCGGCCCGTTAATATCGGCATCAATGAGCAGTTTCTCTTTGGAATAATCCGGAATCGCCGCCGCGAGTTTGCTGGCCTTCACCCCGCCCAAATCGACGCTATCCGAACGCATCCACAGGCCGTCGTTCAGGAAATCCAGTTCAATGTTGAGATTTTTTAGCGCCGGCCAGTCGGGTTGAAAAGCAAACGTCGCATTGCGTAGCGGCACCAGCACTTCAAACTGACCTTCGTTATGCTTATAGGGAAAGAGGTGCGGGTTACCACCGTAAACCAACGTGGCGTTATCCGCCTCGCCGCCCTGAATCGCGCCGCTAAGGTAATCGACTAGCGCTTTGCCCATCAGGTTTTCCGGAAAATAGCGCCACGCCTGAGATCCATCATCGGTACTGATTCCGGCCAGAATACCCAGCCACGGTTCGTCGCCCGTCGGTTGCAGATAGCGGAACCCGCCGCGCGCATGTACCGCCTTTGCTTTGACGTCAATGTCGCGGCCATCAAGCTGAAAGCCGTTCTCATTCTTCAACCAGCTAAGCGTCGCGACGCCGTTTTCAATTTCCAGCGGCGCGCGAAAAACGGTTTCATAGGGCATCTTAGCCTGCTGCATCGCAACCTTCATCTGCCCGTCTTCTACGCTTCCCGCCAGCGTACCGGAAAAATGTTCCGCGCCGGGCAACAGCTTCCACTGTTTCCAGGCAAGATTTTCCCACGATGCCTGAAAACGCGTTTTTTCGGTCGCCTGTAGCGGAATATCCAGCGCCAGTGTGGCGATCTTTCCGCTCGGCTGCGTAGCCTGCCATATTTCGCCCAGCACAGGCGACAGTTTAGCCGCCAGCGGACGTAATGCTTCCAGCCCCGCCAGTTCAAGATTACTGGCGCGAATGCGTAGCTCATCGCTACGTGTGTGATTCTCGCCGCCGACGTCCTGCTGCGGGAGCCAGGCCACGGTTAAGGCTCCGCTCGGCCAGGGTTTGCCATCAAGCGTAATCCGTGTGTCCGGAATATAAAACTGCCAGCCCGGCTGCTCGCGGCTAATCTGCGCCGTCAGGTTATCGACAGACAACGTATGCGTCGTGTTATCGCCCAGCCAGCTTGCGCCGCCCTGTTTCAGCCAGACGTCCCCTCCGGCGATTTCGCCTTTACTGAGCGTCATCCAGCCTTCCAGACTGAAACGCGCCGTCTGGAGCGCCACATTATCCTGCATCCATTTGCCCAGCCACGGCTTGACGTCAATATCGTCGGCCTGTAACCAGACTCTGCCGTTATTTAGCAGACCGTCGTCATCGCGTAAATCCATCCGCACCTGCATCACGCCGTGCTGCCCGGTCAGGCTGGAGAGGCTGACCTCGCCTTCGGCTCGGTGCCGCTCTTTGCCGTTTAGCCAGGTAAGTTGTGGGATCGCCAGTTCCGCGCGTTGTCCTGAAAGCGTCAGAAAACTGATTTGGCTATCGCGCAGATCGAAATGATCGAACTGCCGCAGGAAAAGATCGCTTAAACGGCTGGTTTCGATGCCTTCGCCGTCGCTGCTTTGAAGAGGCGTGTTGGTGCGGAAATTGAGTTGCCAGAAGGTCAGGTCGCGAAACTGCCAGCGCATGTGCAACAGGCTTTGCCAGACGTCCAGCGCCAGCGTAACGCGTTTTATCGACAGCTCGCCGCCATCTTTCAGGGCGGCATGAATATTATGCGCTTCCAGCGTAGGGCCAAAATTTTGCCAGCTTGCGGAGAGTTGGCTGGCGGCCACCGGCACGCCGGTCACGGACTCAATTTTATTCAGGATAGCTGGACGCCAGGCGTCAAGATGAGGCAACGCCAGGCGCAGCCCGCTAACCAGCAGCGCTGCAATGACGATGAGCGCGGCTCCAGTGAGCAATAAAATCCCCGGCAATCGCCTCACGCGTCTCTCCTTGTCTGCCAAAAAATACGACTCACCCCCCTTGAGGGTATATTGCCGGATGGCGGCGCTTGCGCCTTATCCGGCCTACATGCGCTGGTGCTATTACTCAATTACATCATTACGACGTCAAACTGCTCCTGGTTATAAAGCGGTTCGACCTGAACTTTAACCTGTTTGCCGACAAAGATTTCGACTTCCGCCAGCGCGTGTGATTCTTCGCCTTTCAGCGCTTCCGCCACCGCAGGAGAAGCATAAACCAGGAAGCGATCGGAGTCATAAGCGTGATGAACACGTACAATTTCACGCATGATCTCATAGCAGACGGTTTCCACCGTTTTTACCGTCCCGCGGCCATGACAGGTTGGACACTCGTTACAAAGCACATGTTCCACGCTTTCACGGGTCCGTTTACGGGTCATTTCCACCAGTCCCAGCGGCGAAAAACCGTTAATACTGGTTTTCACGCGATCCTTACTTAACGCCTGTTCCAGCGAATGCAGCACCCGGCGGCGATGATCTTCATTATTCATGTCGATAAAATCGATAATGATAATGCCGCCCAGATTACGCAGGCGTAGCTGGCGGGCAATGGCCTGCGTCGCTTCAATATTGGTATTAAAAATGGTGTCGTCGAGATTACGGTGTCCGACAAACGCGCCGGTATTGATATCTACCGTCGTCATCGCTTCGGTTTGGTCGATAATCAGATAACCGCCAGACTTGAGTTCAACTTTACGCTCCAGCGCGCGCTGGATTTCATTTTCCACGTCATAAAGATCGAAGATCGGCTGATGGCCACTGTAATGCTCCAGCTTACTGGTCATTTCCGGGATGTATTCTGCGGTAAACTCCAGCAGCGACTCATAGGTCAGACGTGAGTCGACGCGAATTCGGTCCAACTGCGCATCGGCGAAATCGCGCAGCACGCGCTGCGCCAGCGCCAGTTCGCCATACATCTGGTAGCGCGTTTGCGGACGCTTTTTGCGCTCCATGACTTTCGTCCAGACGCGCTTGAGATAGGCGGCGTCAGACGCGAGATCCTCTTCACACACGCCTTCCGCCGCGGTACGGATAATAAACCCGCCCTGTTCGTCGCAGTATTCCGCCACCACCTTTTTCAGGCGCTCGCGTTCACTTTCGCTTTCGATGCGCTGGGAAACGCCAACGTGTGACGCGCCGGGCATAAAAACAAGGTAACGGGAGGGCAACGTGATGTCCGTGGTCAAACGCGCGCCTTTCGTGCCGAGCGGATCTTTCACTACCTGCACCATCAGATCCTGTCCCTGACGCACCAGTTCGGAGATATCGCGCACGGTAAACTGTTTTTGCTCGTCGCCCGCCACGCATTCGGTATGCGGCATAATGTCGGAAGCGTGAAGAAATGCGGCTTTATCCAGCCCAATATCTACAAAAGCCGCCTGCATACCTGGAAGTACACGACTTACACGACCTTTGTAGATATTGCCTACGATTCCGCGTCGCGCTTCGCGCTCAATATGGATTTCCTGAAGAATACCGCCATCAATGTACGCCACGCGCGTTTCCGATGGCGTTACGTTTACCAACAATTCAGCCGTCATGTTTATCCCTTTTATCACGCAGTGCGTTAAAATGACTCAACAACTCATACGTTTCAACCAGCGGTAAGCCGACCACGGCGTGATAGCTGCCATTTATCTTCCTGACAAAACAGCCACCCCGCCCCTGAATACCGTATGCACCTGCTTTATCTAAAGGCTCGCCGCTGGCGACATAGCCAGTAATATCCTGCGCAGAAAGCGTGCGGAAAGTCACCTCCGTTACCACCAGACAATCCAGCGTCTGCTGCGAGTCCGCAAGCGCAACAGCAGTCATCACCTGATGCGTATTTCCGGAAAGCAAACGCAGCATTTCTGCGGCATGAGCGGCGTCGCGCGGCTTTTCCAGCACCTCGCCGTTTAACACGACTATCGTATCCGCGCCCA
This sequence comes from Salmonella sp. K21076, assembly GCF_039650795.1. Lineage (NCBI taxonomy): Bacteria > Pseudomonadati > Pseudomonadota > Gammaproteobacteria > Enterobacterales > Enterobacteriaceae > Salmonella > Salmonella sp. K21076. The sequence continues at coordinate 23,129 of NZ_JBCLYA010000037.1, read as the reverse complement.
ACACCGGCAGATCACGGGGAACCAGCGCCACGCCAGCCTGCGCCTTTTCGCGCGCCAGCCGAACAACATACTGCTGCGCGCTTTCCTGAACACGCCGTTGCTCTTCAATACCAGGCACGACCTGCTCGAATGAAAATCCAAGTTGAATCAATAATTCCTGGCGACGCGGGGAACCGGAAGCAAGATACAGAGTTGTCATATCGACCTTTATTGCACAGCAAACTGCTGGCGTACTTTACGCATCAGCAAAAAGAGCCAGGGCCACAGCACGCCATTGACTACACTACTCCAGAACACTTCCGGTCTGAAAGAGACGTTGATCACTAAAAACTCGGCCCAGAAAACAATAATGTCCACGGCCAGTGAAAGCAACATTACCACCAGCGCCTGCTGCCAGAGCGCCAGGTTACGGAAGAGCTGGAATTTCAGAGCGACCAGATAGGCGACAATGCTCATCGACAGAGCGCGCACGCCAAGTGTGGAACCGCTGATGAGATCAAGTATGGCACCCATCACAAATCCCGTCCCCACATTTACGCGGTGCGGCAGGGCCAGAATCCAGTACAGTAAGATGAGCAAAACCCAGTTTGGCCGGAAAACAATGATGTCGTCCGGCCAGGGCATGATTTGCAGCAACAGCGCAATAAGAAACGAGAGCCAGATAACCCAGCGCCCCTGGCTACGATAGCTCGCCACCATTACCCTCCCGGCGCACGCGCAGACGGCGTGGTCGCGCCCGAAGGCGATGATTGCGTTGATACCGGCGTAGTCTGGCCCGCAGATGGCTGAGTAATCCCCGTCGCCGGGTCCGGCACTGGCGCCGGCGGCCCCATCGCATCCGGAGAAGGTAACACCTGCGGCATCATCTGCATCAGGCGCTCATTGGCGACGCGGTGAACCTCTTCCGGCGTCATCGGATTGGCGCCGTTACGATCGGCTCCCCACAACAGCAGCAGATAGCGTAAACGCTGCAAACCCGCGGTTGGACGAGCCTGAATGACGGTATAGGCGCGCTGAGTGTCCAGCTTGACGGAGGAGACCACCGCCACCGGATACCCTTCCGGGAAACGCCCACCAAGTCCGGACGTTACCAGCACATCGCCAACGCGAATATCGGTATTGGCGGGCAGATGTTCAAGCTGAAGATCGTCAGTGCAGCCGTTACCGGCGGCAATCACGCGGATGTCATTGCGTAGTACCTGAATCGGCAGAGCATGAGTCGCATCGCAAATCAGCAATACGCGGCTGGTCAGTTTCGCCACGGCGACAACCTGCCCTACGACACCTTTGTCGCTAATGACCGGTTGACCTTCATATACGCCATTAACGCTGCCTTTATCGATAACGACCTGATCGCTGTAAGGATCGTTAACCGTTGAAATAACCTGCGTCACCATTTTCTGCTCGTCCTGACGCAGCGGCGACCCCAGCAGCTCGCGCAACCGCGCGTTCTCCTGTTTGTACTGCCCCAGCATCAGCAGGTCGCTGTTTTTTAGCAGTAATTCCTGGCGCAGCGCCCGGTTTTCCAGCTCAAGCTGGTCGCGAGAAGCCAGCGTTTGCGACACGCTGTCGAGCAGTTCACGAGGGCCGTTTGAAATAAAATAGAAAGGACTGACGGCAGTGTCCATGTACGTTCGGATTTGACTGAACGTCCCCAGGCGGCTGTCGGCAATGATAACGCCGAGCGCCACCAGCACCGCCAGAATAAGGCGAATCTGTAGCGACGGGCCACGGCTAAAAATTGGCTTCATAGGCTATGCGTATTCTCGCGTCGGAGAGGCAGGACAATCCAGGGATAATCCTGCCCGTATCCAACTACTCTTCGCTGAACAGGTCGCCGCCGTGCATATCGATCATTTCCAGCGCCTTGCCGCCGCCGCGCGCCACACAGGTCAGCGGATCTTCAGCAACCACGACAGGAATGCCCGTCTCTTCCATTAACAGACGGTCAAGGTTACGCAGCAGCGCGCCGCCGCCGGTGAGCACCATACCGCGCTCGGAGATGTCTGACGCCAGCTCCGGCGGACACTGTTCCAGCGCCACCATTACCGCGCTGACGATACCGGTCAACGGTTCCTGCAACGCTTCCAGAATCTCGTTTGAGTTCAGGGTAAAGCCGCGTGGAACGCCTTCCGCCAGGTTACGGCCACGCACTTCGATCTCGCGGACTTCGTCGCCCGGATAAGCGGAACCGATTTCGTGTTTAATACGTTCTGCGGTGGCTTCACCAATCAGAGAACCGTAGTTACGACGAACGTAATTAATGATGGCTTCGTCGAAGCGGTCACCACCAATACGGACAGAAGAAGAGTAAACCACGCCGTTCAGGGAGATCACGGCAACTTCAGTGGTACCACCACCGATATCCACAACCATTGAACCGGTTGCTTCAGAAACTGGCAGACCTGCGCCGATCGCGGCCGCCATCGGCTCTTCGATCAAAAAGACTTCACGGGCGCCTGCGCCCTGAGCGGATTCACGAATCGCGCGGCGTTCTACCTGCGTCGCGCCGACCGGCACGCATACCAGTACGCGCGGGCTTGGGCGCATAAAGCTGTTGCTGTGCACTTGTTTAATAAAGTGCTGGAGCATTTTTTCGGTCACAAAGAAGTCAGCGATAACGCCATCTTTCATCGGACGGATCGCAGCGATATTGCCCGGCGTACGGCCCAGCATCTGCTTCGCATCATGACCGACTGCAGCCACGCTTTTCGGCGAACCGGCACGATCCTGACGAATGGCCACAACGGAAGGCTCATTCAATACGATGCCTTGTCCTTTTACATAAATGAGGGTATTCGCGGTACCCAGGTCAATGGACAGGTCATTGGAAAACATGCCACGAAATTTTTTCAACATACTAAGGGATAATCCTGAAAGCTGGGGCGGAAAACAAAATCCGCTTACTTTACCAACCACACGCAGCAGCGACAAGGCGCAAAAATCATCTGCTACGGTGAAAATTAGTGCAGTTCGTTTCCTTTGTTACAAATCTCGGCCTGAGTCCCTCAGGGCTGAAAAAATCAGCAGCAATCCTCGCCTTCGTTTGCAACCTGTCAAAGGTCATTCACCTGCATATTTGCTGCAACAATCTGGCGAGCAGACAAGCACACCCCCATGAGGCGCAGCGCGCGTTATTCTACGTGAAAACAAATTAAACGGCAGGTTAAACCGAGTATCTTTGCGAATATTTTTTCACGTTTGTGTCAAGTAGTTGGGAGGAGGCAAAAAAATCACCCTGCCCGCCAACCACGCCGCGTTTTGTCAGCGTCTGCCACTCGCCGCGCGAACGGACGCCCGTCGCGTAAACCTGCGTAGGCGTGCCCGCGCAGGCCTCTACCAGACTTTGAACCAGAAGCTGGTTTTCCGTTCGCTTCTCAATGTTTCTGACCAGACTCGGATGCAGCTTGAGTAATTCCACATTGAGCGCTTTAATCCAGCTCGTGCTAACCAGCGTCAAACCCGCCTGTGTCACCGCCACCCGAACGCCAAGCGCATTGACTAAGCGAAGGATGGGTTGTAACCGGCTGATGTGTTGACAAACATCTGCCTCCGCAAGTTCAATAATTATGCGATTTCGCTGTGATTTTTCACACTGCATTAACGTATCGCGCAACCAGCGCTGAAAACGCGGACGAATCAGCGACTCAACCGTCAACTGCATTGCCAGATTTTCATCCGGCCAGTAGCCCAGCAACGTAATCAGGCGGCTAATTTGTAATCTGTCATACTCTTCCGATAAACCAAATTGCAACACCATCGGCATATACTCCGCCGAGCTCACCTCTTCTTTACCGTCATAGATGCGACACATCAATTCCCGATGATGTACGCGACCTTCTCGCGTGACCGCCGGTTTTTGATAAAGTCGCGGTCCGCCCCGGTTCAGCATCTGCTCAATCAATGTGCGCCAGCGCACATTGCCGCGCCCTTTTTCCGGCAGAGTGTCGTCGTAGATAGCCCAGCTATTTCCCCCCTGCAGGGCGGCATTCCGCGCCGCGGCTTCAGCATGTTCCATCACCTGATCGGTGGACTGTCCGCTGCGCCAGGCGCAAATGCCGATATGTACCATATCGTCACGATCGAGCATTTTGTTAGCCGGTAGCGCATCGACAGCTTTTAAAAGTTGTCCGGCAATACTTTCCGCTTCTTTCAGCGTTCGATGCGGTAGCAGCACGGCAAAGTCGCTGCGGTGATAACGCGCCAGCAGCGAGCCTGGGTAACGCATAATGAATGTCGATAGCAGATTGATAAGCATAAACATCTGCTCTTCCGCCTGATTGCCTCCCAGGCTGTCGCGCAGAAGATTGAAGTCTGGCAAGCGGATCATCATCACCACGCCATGCACTCCCACTTTTTCCTGATCTTCCAGCAGCGTCGCCAGCTGGTTATCAAAGAACAGACGGTTACCGAGTCCGGTTTTGGTGTCCTGCGCGGCGTAGGAGCGAATGAGGGTGTCCAGGCGACTACGCTGTTCGTGAGCAAACTGAATTTCGGAAAGCAATACATCAAGCGCGCTACTGGTGCGCGCTGGCCATTCGTAAACAGAACCGCGGACATTCGCCCCGCGTTCGCCGTTCAGAATACGCGTTGAGCGAATTTCCAGAAGCTCCTGCCCGGAAAGCTGCCGCTGCAGCCAGCGCACCGATAAAAACAAAATCAGAACGATAAAACCGATCGCCAGCGTCAGCGGCGCCGTGGTGATCAGTGAGTGAAAATAATTACCCATCGGGTCCTGATAAACCAGACGTAGCGACATTCCTGGATGTTTTATCAGCGGTACGACCAGCTCGCGATACATGTCGCTGGTGCCGGCTGGCCGATAACCTCTGGCGCGAGAATGGCTGTAGACGCTGCGCTCCCCCTGCAACAGATCGACACGCACAATATCGGAAGCGATCATGAGCTCGTCGATTTGCGGCGTCAGCGAGACAATATCATGGGTCACCAGGTGCGTATCAATGGCTGTTGCCGTCGCCTGCACACGGCTGACATACTTATACTGTACGGCGTTATAAAAGCTTAGCGAGCAACCTATCAGAGTCACGAAGATCGTTAATCCCGTGAGCAGCGTGATAAAAGCTGAGAATTTCGTCGTTAATCGCATCCTTGAGTTAACTCCGACGGTTATAAACAGTATGAAAAAGCGAATCTGAAGGCGGAATTCGCCACGGCGCGCAATGAAGCAGGCATACTACCAAAATGGATCTATCTGGCAATTTATTGCGTTGCATCGGCATCACGTTTTAATTAGCGAGTATAGTCTTCGTAGCTATTTTTCCAATCTACCATGTAAAGTGAGGACAGGTTATGCAGGCGTTGATCTTAGAACAGCAGGACGGTAAAACCCTCGCATCCGTGCAACATCTCGAAGAGAGTCAACTGCCGGCAGGTGATGTGACGGTGGATGTCCACTGGTCCAGCCTGAATTATAAAGATGCTCTGGCTATCACCGGAAAAGGGAAAATTATCCGTCATTTTCCGATGATTCCTGGTATTGATTTCGCCGGCACCGTTCACGCAAGCGAAGATCCTCGCTTTCATGCAGGCCAGGAAGTACTACTGACTGGCTGGGGCGTGGGCGAAAACCACTGGGGCGGCCTGGCCGAACGCGCACGCGTTAAAGGCGACTGGCTGGTCGCGCTGCCTGCGGGACTGAGCAGCCGTAACGCCATGATCATCGGCACCGCCGGTTTTACCGCCATGCTGTGCGTCATGGCGCTTGAAGATGCAGGTATTCGCCCGCAAGACGGTGAGGTTGTCGTCACCGGCGCCAGCGGCGGTGTGGGCAGCACTGCCGTTGCATTACTGCATAAGCTGGGCTATCAGGTTGCAGCAGTATCAGGACGTGAAAGCACCCACGGCTATCTTAAGAGCCTGGGAGCTAACCGTATTCTCAGCCGCGATGAGTTTGCTGAATCTCGCCCGTTGGAAAAACAGCTGTGGGCCGGTGCAATTGATACCGTTGGCGATAAAGTGCTGGCGAAAGTCCTGGCACAGATGAACTATGGCGGTTGCGTGGCCGCCTGCGGCCTGGCGGGCGGCTTCGCGCTGCCGACCACCGTTATGCCATTCATTCTGCGTAATGTGCGTTTGCAAGGGGTGGACTCGGTGATGACCCCACCGGCACGTCGCGCAGAAGCCTGGGCGCGTTTGGTTAAGGATCTGCCGGAATCGTTCTATGCTCAGGCCGCCACAGAGATTACGCTGGCGGATGCGCCGAAGTTCGCCGATGCCATCATCAATAATCAGGTTCAGGGCCGTACGCTGGTGAAGATAAAATAACGTCACGTATAAAAAAATTTACACTTAATTACCTATTTATTTTTACACATTGACACACTCCCTATTATATTCACTACACGCCATGTTGTGGTGGGTAGACCGGGAGTCTGTGATGAAAAAGATACGTCCATTAACAGAAGCCGATGTGACTGCGGAATCGGCTTTTTTTATGCAGCGCCGACAGGTGCTAAAAGCATTAGGCATCAGCGCGGCCGCCTTATCCTTACCCTCAACGGCGCAGGCCGATCTCTTCAGTTGGTTTAAAGGCAACGATCGTCCGAAAGCGCCTGCCGGTAAACCGCTTGAGTTTAGTCAGCCTGCCGCCTGGCGAAGCGATTTAGCGTTAACGCCGGAAGATAAGGTGACGGGCTACAACAATTTCTATGAGTTTGGCCTTGATAAAGCCGACCCGGCGGCCAATGCCGGAAGTCTGAAAACCGAACCGTGGACGTTGAAAATCAGCGGGGAAGTCGCGAAACCATTTACGCTGGATTACGACGATTTAACACATCGTTTTCCATTAGAAGAGCGTATCTATCGAATGCGCTGCGTCGAAGCGTGGTCCATGGTCGTGCCGTGGATTGGTTTCCCTTTATATAAGCTACTCGCGCAGGCACAGCCCACCAGCCACGCTAAATATGTGGCATTCGAAACACTATACGCGCCGGATGATATGCCAGGACAGAAAGATCGCTTTATTGGCGGCGGACTGAAATACCCTTATGTCGAAGGGCTACGTCTGGACGAAGCCATGCATCCGCTGACGCTGATGACCGTTGGCGTCTATGGTAAAGCGTTACCCCCGCAAAACGGCGCGCCCATTCGCCTCATCGTTCCATGGAAGTATGGTTTTAAAGGTATTAAATCTATTGTTAGCATTAAACTCACCCGCGAACGTCCGCCAACCACCTGGAATTTGTCGGCTCCCAACGAATATGGTTTTTATGCCAATGTGAACCCGCATGTGGATCATCCACGCTGGTCTCAGGCTACCGAACGCTTTATTGGTTCAGGCGGTATCCTTGATGTGCAAAGGCAGCCGACGCTGCTGTTTAACGGCTACGCCAATGAAGTCGCTTCGCTGTATCGCGGTCTCAATTTGCGGGAGAATTTTTAAGTGCGTCTGACAGTAAAACAGATAACCTGGCTAAAAGTTTGTCTGCATCTTGCCGGTTTTTTGCCGCTTCTGTGGCTCTTTTGGGCGATAAATCACGGTGGACTCAGCGCAGACCCGGTAAAGGATATCCAACACTTTACCGGTAGAACCGCGCTCAAATTTTTGCTCGCCACCTTGCTGGTTTCACCGCTGGCGCGCTACGCTAAACAGCCATTATTGATACGCACACGCCGCCTGTTAGGATTATGGTGTTTCGTTTGGGCGACACTGCATTTAACCAGCTATGCCTTGCTGGAACTGGGGATACATAACCTGGCGCTGTTAGGAAGCGAGTTGATTTCACGCCCTTATTTGACGCTTGGGATCATTAGCTGGCTGGTGTTATTGGCGCTGACGTTGACCTCAACGCAATTTGCGCAGCGTAAATTGGGCAAACGCTGGCAAACACTGCATAACGTCGTCTATCTTGTCGCGATCCTGGCTCCCATACATTACCTGTGGTCGGTAAAGATTTTATCACCGCAACCGGTCATCTACGCGGCATTAGCGTTAGCCCTTTTAGCGTTGCGTTACCGGAAGTTTCGCCAGTGGTGGCGCTAGTTTGGTGAACTGTGCGGTCGATTGCAAAACGCAAAACAGGTAATGTCCTTTTTATGTTTCGGGTTGATTATCTTCCCTGATAAGACCAGTATTTAGCTGCCAATTGCGACGAAATAGTTATAATGTGCGACTTTACATTCCCCAACGGCGATTTTCGTTCGCAGATAAGGGTGACAATCGTGCAATGAAGGTATATTTTGTTTTTTGCCCGAAAATGGCAGAAGATAGCCACACAATGACTGGCAAATCATGAATTTCACCTTCGGGTGCTACGGCATAACAGGCAAATCAAAGATGCGCGGTATTTTACCCGCGGCAGTCATTCACATGCTTTACAGACGGCGCTAAAACGCCTGTCACAATCACACTAAACAAAGAGTACGGAACCCACTCATGGATATTCGTAAGATTAAAAAACTGATCGAGCTGGTTGAAGAATCAGGTATCTCCGAACTGGAAATTTCTGAAGGCGAAGAATCTGTTCGCATCAGCCGCACAACGGCAAACGCCGGTTTCCCGGTGATGCAGCAGGCTTATGCGGCGCCGATGATGCAGCAACCCGCTCTGTCTAACGCTGTCGCGCCAGCGGCTACTCCAGCAATGGAAGCGCCTGCCGCAGCGGAAATCAGTGGTCACATCGTACGCTCCCCAATGGTTGGTACTTTCTACCGCACCCCAAGCCCGGACGCGAAAGCGTTCATCGAAGTGGGCCAGAAAGTGAACGTGGGCGATACCCTGTGCATCGTTGAAGCCATGAAAATGATGAACCAGATCGAAGCAGACAAAGCAGGCACTGTGAAAGCGATTCTGGTCGAAAGTGGTCAACCGGTAGAATTTGACGAGCCACTGGTCGTCATCGAGTAACGAGGCGAACATGTTGGATAAAATTGTCATCGCCAACCGCGGCGAGATCGCACTACGTATTCTTCGAGCCTGTAAAGAACTCGGCATCAAGACCGTCGCTGTGCACTCAAGCGCGGATCGCGATTTAAAACACGTATTGCTGGCGGATGAGACGGTCTGTATTGGCCCGGCACCGTCCGTAAAAAGTTATCTGAACATCCCGGCTATCATTAGCGCCGCTGAAATCACCGGCGCGGTGGCAATCCACCCGGGTTACGGCTTCCTTTCTGAGAACGCCAATTTTGCCGAGCAGGTTGAACGCTCCGGCTTTATCTTTATCGGCCCGAAAGCGGACACCATCCGCCTGATGGGCGATAAAGTGTCCGCGATTACCGCGATGAAAAAAGCGGGCGTGCCGACCGTACCAGGATCTGACGGCCCACTGGGCGACGATATGAATGCGAACCGCGCTCATGCCAAACGTATTGGCTATCCGGTGATCATCAAAGCGTCCGGCGGCGGCGGCGGCCGCGGTATGCGCGTGGTTCGTAGCGATGCTGAACTGGCGCAGTCCATCTCCATGACTAAAGCGGAAGCGAAAGCAGCTTTCAGCAACGACATGGTATACATGGAAAAATACCTGGAAAATCCACGCCACATCGAAATTCAGGTGCTGGCGGACGGCCAGGGCAACGCTATCTATCTGGCGGAACGCGACTGCTCCATGCAGCGTCGCCACCAGAAAGTGGTTGAAGAAGCCCCGGCGCCAGGCATTACGCCGGAACTGCGTCGCTATATCGGCGAACGCTGCGCGAAAGCGTGCGTAGACATCGGCTATCGCGGCGCAGGAACGTTCGAATTCCTGTTCGAAAACGGCGAGTTCTATTTCATCGAAATGAACACCCGTATTCAGGTTGAACACCCGGTAACTGAAATGATTACCGGCGTCGATTTGATCAAAGAGCAGTTGCGCATCGCGGCGGGTCAGCCACTGTCGATCACACAGGACGAAGTTGTCGTTCGAGGCCATGCGGTAGAATGCCGTATCAATGCCGAAGATCCGAACACCTTCCTGCCAAGCCCTGGCAAAATCACGCGCTTCCATGCGCCTGGCGGCTTTGGCGTTCGCTGGGAATCTCATATCTACGCGGGCTACACGGTGCCGCCGTACTATGATTCCATGATCGGCAAACTCATCTGCTACGGTGAAAACCGCGACGTGGCGATTGCCCGTATGAAAAATGCCCTGCAGGAACTGATTATCGATGGTATCAAAACCAATATCGATCTGCAGACCCGCATCATGAATGACGAGCACTTCCAGCACGGTGGAACCAACATCCACTATCTGGAGAAAAAACTCGGTCTTCAGGAAAAGTAATCGCACGTTAATCTCAAAAGGCCGGTGAATCCGGCCTTTTTTATTTCTGGGGATAGCGATGCCCCATCATGTACAATTCCCGCTTTCTTCACCCATAAGGGACAAAAAATGGACGCTCGTTTTGTTCAGGCCCATAAAGAGGCGCGCTGGGCGCTGTGGCTGACCCTTTGCTATCTGGCGGCATGGTTAGTGGCTGCTTACTTATCTGGAGACTCGCCGGGAATTACCGGTCTGCCGCACTGGTTCGAGATGGCCTGCTTATTGACGCCGCTGGTCTTTATTTTGCTGTGCTGGGCGATGGTGAAATTCATTTATCGCGATATTCCGCTGGAGGATGACGATGCAGCTTGAGGTCATTCTACCGCTGGTAGCCTATCTGGTCGTGGTCTTCGGGGTCTCGATTTACGCTATGCGCAAGCGTACCGCCGGCACCTTTTTAAACGAGTATTTTCTTGGCAGTCGTTCGATGGGCGGGATCGTGCTCGCGATGACGCTGACCGCCACCTATATTAGCGCCAGTTCATTTATCGGCGGTCCCGGCGCGGCTTATAAATATGGTCTGGGCTGGGTCTTGCTGGCGATGATCCAGCTTCCCGCCGTCTGGCTTTCACTGGGTATTCTGGGTAAAAAATTCGCTATCCTGGCGCGTCGCTATAATGCCGTCACGCTTAACGATATGCTATTCGCTCGTTACCAAAGCCGCCTGCTGGTGTGGTTAGCAAGCCTGAGTTTATTGGTCGCGTTTATTGGCGCAATGACCGTACAATTTATCGGCGGCGCGCGACTACTGGAAACCGCGGCGGGAATTCCCTACGAAACCGGCCTGCTAATATTTGGCGTCAGTATCGCACTCTATACGGCGTTTGGCGGCTTTCGCGCCAGCGTACTTAACGATACGCTACAGGGCCTGGTGATGCTGGTCGGCACGATAGTGCTGCTGGTGGGCGTGGTGCATGCGGCGGGCGGTTTACATCAGGCCGTTGACACGCTGCACGCTCTCGACCCCAAACTGGTAACGCCGCAGGGCGCCGATGACATACTTTCTCCCGCTTTTATGACCTCTTTTTGGGTACTGGTCTGTTTTGGCGTGATTGGCCTGCCGCATACGGCAGTGCGCTGCATTTCTTATAAAGACAGTAAAGCGGTACACCGGGGCATTATTATCGGTACGATTGTCGTGGCGATTTTAATGTTCGGGATGCACCTTGCCGGCGCGCTGGGTCGCGCGGTGCTTCCGGATCTGACGGTGCCGGATCTGGTGATCCCAACGCTAATGGTGAAAGTTTTGCCGCCGTTTGCCGCCGGGATCTTCCTTGCTGCGCCAATGGCGGCGATCATGTCAACAATTAACGCCCAACTGCTGCAAAGTTCCGCGACGATCATTAAAGATCTCTATCTCAACCTGCGTCCCGATCAGATGCAAAATGAGATCCGGCTGAAGCGTATGTCGGCAGCGATTACATTACTGTTAGGCGCGCTGTTGCTGCTGGCCGCGTGGAAACCGCCAGAGATGATCATTTGGCTCAACCTGCTGGCGTTTGGCGGCCTGGAAGCGGTGTTCTTATGGCCGCTGGTACTGGGCCTTTACTGGGAGCGGGCAAACGCGGCAGGCGCGTTAAGCGCCATGATCGTGGGCGGCGTGCTATATGCCCTGCTTGCCACATTTAATATTCAGTACCTGGGCTTTCATCCGATTGTGCCCGCGTTACTGTTAAGTTTATTGGCTTTTCTGATCGGAAACCGATTCGGCTCTTCCGCTTCGCAAGCCACCGTATTGTCTACTGATAAATAAAGAGTTTTGCCATGCCATGGATCCAATTGAAACTGAATACCACCGGCGCGAATGCTGAAGAGCTAAGTGATGCGCTGATGGAAGCGGGCGCCGTTTCCATTACCTTTCAGGATACACACGATACGCCGGTTTTTGAGCCGTTGCCGGGCGAAACCCGTCTGTGGGGCGATACCGATGTGATCGGTCTGTTCGACGCCGAAACAGACATGAAAGACGTTGTCGCGATTCTGGAGCAACATCCACTGCTGGGTGCCGGATTTGCCCATAAAATCGAACAACTGGAAGATAAAGACTGGGAACGCGAATGGATGGATAATTTCCATCCGATGCGTTTTGGCGAGCGTCTGTGGATTTGTCCCAGCTGGCGTGACATTCCGGACGAGAATGCCGTCAACGTGATGCTCGACCCGGGACTGGCGTTCGGTACGGGTACGCACCCCACCACCTCTTTATGTCTGCAATGGCTGGACGGGCTCGATCTCAACGGCAAAACCGTGATCGACTTTGGCTGCGGTTCAGGCATTCTGGCGATTGCCGCGCTGAAGCTGGGAGCGGCAAAGGCGATTGGTATTGATATCGATCCGCAAGCTATTCAGGCCAGTCGCGATAATGCCGAACGTAACGGCGTGTCTGACCGGCTGGAGCTGTACCTGCCGAAAGACCAGCCAGAAGCCATGAAAGCCGACGTGGTCGTCGCTAACATCCTGGCAGGCCCATTACGCGAACTGGCCCCGTTAATCAGCGTACTGCCCGTTGAGGGCGGTCTGCTGGGGCTTTCAGGTATTCTCGCCAGCCAGGCGGAAAGCGTCTGTGATGCTTACGCCGAGCTTTTCACTCTCGACCCGGTCGTCGAAAAAGAAGAGTGGTGCCGCATTACTGGCCGTAAGAAATAATTCTTGTCAGCGTGGTCGCCCGGCCACGCTTTTCTCCACACAACTGCCTTAACGCCTTTCAGGCACCGAGACATCATTAAATTCATCAAATGAATGCCTGAAATAACTTCTTTGTCACTATCCGTCTGGATAAACAGCTGCTACCAGCGGACAAACGTACTGGCGCTTCAACGGCCCGCAGCCATCGCCCTCGTACTTAGTAAATGCTGTCCGGGTTGTTCTGCAGCATCCGCTAACGCTCTTTTTAGCGCAGCTGGAAAAATTTATGCGTGCCGTTCATGAACACAAAAGCGCATCTGTGCACCCCTTCCGACTGGCAATGGAGAAAAATCACGCGCAGCGGGAAGTGATCTTGTCCTGAAACGAGACGGCGATCCCATTCATTTGGGGTAATTAGCTTATAAAAAAAGCAGATTATTCCGCTTATCTTGTTTCTGGTCGAAGAAATAGAGAGAAGTTACGGGAATTTGTAAGCGCGTACAAAACCGCCGACAATAAATAACCCTATGATTTTACTGAATTATAAATTTATTTTGCTGTTTTTAAGCACGATTCATTGATCTACAACAGTGGATTGTTCAAAGTTTGGCCTTTCATCTCGTGCAAAAAATGCGTAATATACGCCGCCTTGCAGTCACAGTATGGTCATTTCTTAACTCATGCGCATCGGACAATATCAGCTCAGAAATCGCCTGATCGCAGCGCCCATGGCTGGCATTACTGACAGACCTTTCCGGACGCTGTGCTATGAGATGGGAGCAGGATTGACAGTATCCGAGATGATGTCTTCTAACCCGCAAGTGTGGGAAAGCGATAAATCTCGTTTACGGATGGTGCACGTTGATGAGCCAGGAATTCGCACGGTGCAAATTGCCGGTAGCGACCCTGTTGAGATGGCCGATGCCGCACGTATTAACGTGGAAAGCGGCGCCCAGATTATTGATATCAATATGGGGTGCCCGGCGAAGAAAGTGAATCGTAAGCTGGCAGGTTCAGCCCTCTTGCAGTACCCGGATTTAGTGAAGTCTATACTCATCGGGGTCGTAAACGCGGTGGACGTTCCTGTGACTCTCAAGATTCGCACCGGCTGGGCGCCGGAACACCGTAACTGCGTAGAGATTGCCCAACTGGCTGAAGATTGTGGTATTCAGGCCCTGACCATCCATGGCCGCACCCGCGCCTGTTTGTTCAACGGAGAAGCTGAATACGACAGTATTCGGGCAGTTAAGCAGAAAGTTTCCATTCCGATTATCGCGAATGGCGACATTACTAACCCGCATAAAGCCAGAGCTGTTCTCGACTATACAGGGGCGGATGCCCTGATGATAGGCCGCGCAGCTCAGGGAAGACCCTGGATCTTTCGGGAAATCCAGCATTATCTGGACACTGGGGAGCTGCTTCCGCCGCTGCCGCTGGCAGAGGTAAAGCGCTTGCTTTGCACGCATGTTCGGGAACTGCATGACTTTTACGGTCAGGCAAAAGGGTACCGAATCGCGCGTAAACACGTCTCCTGGTATCTCCAGGAACACGCTCCAGACGACCAGTTTCGGCGCACATTCAACGCTATTGAGGACGCCAGCGAACAGCTGGAGGCGTTGGAGGCATACTTCGAAAATTTTGCGTAAACAGAAATAAAGAGCTGACAGAACTATGTTCGAACAACGCGTAAATTCTGACGTACTGACCGTTTCTACCGTTAACTCTCAGGATCAGGTAACCCAAAAACCCCTGCGTGACTCGGTTAAACAGGCACTGAAGAACTATTTTGCTCAACTGAATGGTCAGGACGTTAATGACCTGTATGAGCTGGTACTGGCTGAAGTAGAACAGCCCCTGTTGGACATGGTGATGCAATACACCCGTGGTAACCAGACCCGTGCTGCTCTGATGATGGGCATCAACCGTGGTACGCTGCGTAAAAAATTAAAAAAATACGGCATGAACTAATTTCGATTAGCTAACTGCTTGTTTAAAAAGGCGCTACTCGGCATGGGGAAGCGCCTTTTTTATACGCATTACATGGAATTTGGTCATGAAAGCGGAATGTGAACCTCAGTACTTTGGCGATGAATCGAAGAAGATTATTCACGGTGACGCGCTAACAGAACTTAAAAAACTGCCTTCTGAAAGCATTGACTTAATTTTTGCCGATCCGCCTTACAATATCGGAAAAGATTTCGACGGTATGGTGGAATCCTGGGACGAAGCGTCTTTTCTGGCCTGGCTGTATGAATGCATTGACGAGTGCCACCGCGTACTGAAGAAACACGGCACCATGTACATCATGAATAGCACAGAAAATATGCCGTATATCGATCTCAAATGCCGAACGCTTTTTACCATCAAAAGCCGTATCGTCTGGTCCTATGATAGTTCCGGGGTGCAGGCGAAAAAATACTTTGGTTCTATGTATGAACCGATCCTGATGATGGTAAAAAACCCGAAAAGCTATACCTTTAACCGTGACGCGATTCTGGTCGAGACCACTACGGGCGCTAAGCGCGCGCTAATCGATTATCGAAAAAACCCGCCCCAACCATACAATCAGAAAAAAGTGCCGGGCAACGTCTGGTCATTTCCTCGCGTACGTTATCTGATGGATGAATATGAAAACCATCCTACGCAAAAGCCCAGCGCGCTGTTAAAACGGATCATACTGGCCTCTTCTAACCCGAGCGATACCGTATTGGACCCTTTCGCGGGCAGTTTCACCACAGGCGCTGTCGCAGCGGCGTCAGGTCGTAAGTTTATCGGTATTGAACTCAATAATGAGTACGTAAAAATGGGGCTCAGAAGATTGAGCGTCACTTCGCATTATTCAGAAAATGAACTTGCAAAAGTCAAAAAGAGAAAAACACAAAACCTGTCCAAAAAGCAGCGAAATGTCGGGATAAACGCGCTATCTTCAGAGAAGTAAAAGCATTGTAAGTCCGCTTTTCAGCGTCAAAATTTCATGTATATTCCCAGCACGCATGGGCATGAATACACAGGATTTGACGATGATACGTAAGTATTGGTGGCTGGTTGTTTTTGCCGTCTCCGTTTTTCTTTTTGATGCGCTTTTGATGCAATGGATCGAATTGATGGCGACTGAACAGGATAAGTGCCGAAACATGGATTCGGTTAACCCTCTTAAATTGATCAATTGTACCGATCTGGAGTAGCGAATCGGGCGATTTAACCTATGATTATTTATCACCCGGATTTCTTTTATCCCTTATAAAAACAGGGAATTAAAACACGTTGAGGATAAAAGAAGGGGTGATACTGTCTCGTCCTGTTCTTTTCCTGCATAACCAATGAGCTAATGATACATGCCGGTTAGTGAGTACAACCACATCCTTGTGGCGGTTTCATTTGCTGTCGCTATTTTTGCGTCCTATACCGCATTAAATATGGCCGGACGCGTAGCCGGAAGCGCCCGATCAAACGCCAGAATATGGCTAATGGGCGGCGGCTTCGCGCTGGGCGTCGGTATTTGGGAGATGCATTTTGTCGGGATGCTGGCGATGGATCACGCGATGAACATGCGCTTCGATCCGTTCCTCACCGGCCTCTCCATGCTGATCGCGATCGGCTCCTCCCTGTTTGCGCTATGGCTGGTTAGCGCTGAAAAACTGCGCCTGCGCCGTTTACTGCCGGGCGCGCTGGTGATGGGACTGGGCATCAGCGCAATGCATTATACCGGGATGGCGGCGCTGCAATTTGCTTCCATTATCGTTTGGAATAGCGCGTGGGTTGCCCTCTCTATCATTATCGCGCTACTGGCGTCCTGCGGCGCGCTGTGGCTCACGTTCCGCCTGCGTAATGAGGGAACAGATGTCGCCCTGAGGCGAGCAGGCGCCGCGGTATTAATGGGGATAGCTATCGCCGGCATGCATTACGCCGGCATGAAGGCCGCACACTTTCCCCAAAACTGGCCGATGGAACATCGTGGCGTCGATAGCAACTGGCTGGCTGTTCTTGTCAGCGTGGTCGCGCTGACTATCCTGGGTATTACTCTGCTGGTTTCTTTATTTGACGCCCGGCTTCAGGCCCGTACCGCACTACTTGCCTCTTCGCTGGCGCAGGCGAACCAGGAACTGGCGCAGTTGGCGCTGCATGATACGCTCACCCGTTTACCAAACCGGGTACTCCTTGAGGATCGTCTGGAACAGGCCATCAGCAAAGCGAATCGGGAAAGCACGTCTTTCGCGCTACTGTTTATGGATCTGGATGGCTTTAAAGCCGTTAATGACGCTTATGGTCATGATATTGGCGATAAGCTACTGGTGGCGGTCACGCATCGTCTGAACCAACCGCTGAGCGGGCAGTTTACCCTGGCGCGGATTGGCGGCGACGAATTTGTGCTGCTTGCGGAAGTCAGCGCGCCTGACGAAGCGGCTTCCCTTGCCAGCGCGCTGGTACATTCGATAGATGCGCCCTTTACGATAGATCCGTACGAACTGGTTGTCACCCTTAGCGTGGGAATAGCGCTCTATCCGCTGGACGGAAAAAACGAACGGGAACTGATGTTCAACGCCGATGCCGCGATGTACCACACGAAGCATACGGGGCGTAACGGATACCATTTCTTTCAGCCATCAATGAATATGCTGGCGCAAACCCAACTTCAGCTAATGAATGACCTGTGGCTGGCGCTGGAAAGACAAGAGCTCAGGCTGGTGTATCAGCCTAAATTTCAGGCTCCTGCCGGCCCCATTGTAGGATTTGAGGCCCTGTTGCGCTGGTATCATCCAAAACAAGGCGTACTGAATCCTGACCAGTTTTTACCGCTGGCGGAAAAAACGGGTCTTATCGTCACTATCGGTAGCTGGGTGATAGACGAGGCGTGTCGACAGCTCCGCGAGTGGCACTTACAGGGATACGCCTTATGGTCAGTGGCGGTAACTGGTAATGGAAAATGGTCAGGTCTACCCGATTAAAGGCACGCTGCAATTTTCCGACGTTACCGTAGATGAAAGCACCGGCTCTATCACGCTCAGGGCGGTGTTCCCTAACCCGCAACACAGTCTGCTTCCCGGTATGTTTGTTCGCGCCCGCATCGATGAAGGCGTCCAGCCCAATGCCATCCTTGTCCCCCAGCAGGGCGTGACCCGCACGCCGCGCGGCGACGCAATGGTGATGGTGGTTAACGATAAAAGTCAGGTCGAAGCCCGCAATGTCGTGGCGACGCAGGCTATTGGCGATAAATGGCTCATCAGCGAAGGGTTAAAACCGGGCGATAAGGTCATCGTCAGCGGCTTACAAAAAGCGCGACCGGGCGTCCAGGTGAAAGCCACTACCGATGCTCCTGCAGCGAAAACGGCGCAATAAGGTAACCGTACATGGCAAACTTTTTTATTAGACGTCCTATTTTCGCCTGGGTTCTGGCCATTATCCTGATGATGGCTGGCGCACTGGCAATAATGCAACTTCCCGTTGCGCAGTATCCAACCATTGCGCCGCCAGCGGTTTCTATTTCTGCAACCTATCCTGGCGCGGATGCGCAGACGGTACAGGATACGGTTACTCAGGTTATCGAACAAAATATGAACGGTATCGATAACCTGATGTATATGTCCTCTACCAGCGACTCTGCTGGTAGCGTGACCATCACTCTGACCTTCCAGTCCGGAACCGATCCGGATATCGCGCAGGTTCAGGTGCAAAATAAATTGCAGCTCGCCACGCCTTTACTGCCGCAAGAAGTCCAGCAGCAGGGGATTAGCGTTGAAAAATCCAGCAGCAGCTTTTTGATGGTCGCCGGGTTCGTCTCGGATAATCCGAACACTACCCAGGACGACATCTCTGACTATGTCGCCTCTAACATTAAGGATTCTATCAGCCGTCTGAACGGCGTGGGCGACGTTCAGCTATTTGGCGCACAGTACGCCATGCGTATCTGGCTGGATGCGAATCTGCTAAATAAATACCAGCTCACGCCAGTTGACGTCATCAACCAGTTAAAAGTACAGAACGACCAGATTGCGGCAGGCCAACTGGGCGGTACGCCAGCATTACCGGGCCAGCAGCTTAACGCCTCAATCATCGCCCAAACGCGTCTGAAAGATCCGGAAGAGTTCGGCAAAGTTACGTTGCGCGTCAATACCGACGGCTCTGTCGTCCATCTCAAAGATGTCGCGCGTATTGAGCTTGGCGGTGAAAACTATAACGTTGTAGCGCGCATTAACGGTAAACCGGCCTCCGGTCTCGGTATTAAACTGGCGACCGGCGCTAACGCGCTGGATACCGCAACCGCAATCAAAGCGAAACTGGCGGAACTGCAGCCTTTCTTCCCTCAGGGAATGAAGGTGGTTTATCCTTATGACACTACGCCCTTCGTAAAAATATCTATCCACGAAGTGGTAAAAACGCTATTTGAAGCGATTATTCTGGTGTTCCTGGTAATGTATCTGTTCTTACAGAATATCCGGGCAACCCTGATTCCTACCATCGCTGTTCCTGTCGTGTTGCTAGGCACTTTTGCGGTACTCGCCGCCTTTGGCTATTCCATCAATACCCTGACGATGTTCGGCATGGTACTGGCGATAGGGCTGCTGGTTGACGGTGCGATAGTGGTCGTAGAAAACGTTGAACGTGTAATGATGGAGGATAACCTTTCTCCCAGAGAGGCGACGGAAAAATCCATGTCGCAGATCCAGGGAGCGCTGGTCGGTATCGCGATGGTACTGTCTGCGGTATTTATCCCGATGGCCTTTTTTGGCGGCTCGACCGGGGCAATTTATCGCCAGTTCTCTATTACTATTGTTTCAGCAATGGCGCTATCCGTTCTGGTTGCGTTGATTCTGACGCCAGCGCTATGCGCTACGCTGCTTAAACCCGTATCTGCTGAACATCACGAGAAAAAAAGCGGCTTCTTTGGCTGGTTCAATACCAGGTTTGACCACAGCGTTAACCACTATACTAACAGCGTAAGCGGTATCGTGCGTAATACGGGTCGCTATCTCATTATCTATCTACTTATTGTAGTCGGAATGGCGGTTCTGTTTTTACGCCTCCCGACCTCCTTCCTGCCGGAAGAAGATCAGGGGGTATTCCTGACTATGATTCAGCTCCCCTCTGGCGCTACGCAAGAACGTACGCAGAAAGTGCTGGATCAAGTCACTCATTACTACCTGAATAATGAAAAAGCGAACGTCGAAAGCGTGTTTACCGTAAACGGCTTTAGCTTTAGCGGTCAGGGACAAAACTCAGGGATGGCATTTGTCAGCCTTAAACCCTGGGAAGAGCGTAACGGTGAAGAAAATAGCGTCGAAGCCGTTATCGCCAGAGCGACACGCGCCTTTAGCCAGATTCGCGACGGGTTGGTGTTCCCCTTCAACATGCCGGCAATTGTCGAGTTAGGTACCGCGACAGGTTTCGACTTCGAACTGATTGATCAGGGAGGACTCGGTCATGATGCGTTAACAAAAGCGCGTAATCAACTCCTGGGTATGGTCGCGAAGCATCCTGATCTATTAGTGCGCGTACGCCCGAACGGGCTGGAAGACACGCCACAGTTCAAGCTGGATGTCGATCAAGAAAAAGCACAGGCGCTCGGCGTTTCGCTGTCTGATATCAACGAAACCATCTCCGCGGCGTTGGGCGGCTATTACGTTAACGACTTTATCGATCGCGGACGAGTGAAAAAAGTATACGTTCAGGCTGACGCTCAGTTCCGTATGCTGCCGGAAGATATCAACAATCTTTATGTACGCAGCGCCAATGGCGAGATGGTGCCCTTCTCTACCTTTAGCTCAGCACGGTGGATTTATGGTTCGCCACGCCTGGAACGCTATAACGGGATGCCGTCAATGGAACTGCTCGGTGAAGCAGCGCCCGGACGAAGTACCGGTGAAGCCATGTCGTTAATGGAAAACCTGGCTTCACAGCTGCCAAACGGTATTGGCTATGACTGGACAGGTATGTCGTATCAGGAACGGTTGTCAGGTAACCAGGCGCCGGCGCTGTACGCAATCTCACTCATTGTCGTTTTCCTCTGCCTTGCCGCTCTGTATGAAAGCTGGTCAATTCCGTTCTCGGTAATGCTGGTCGTACCGCTCCGGCGTGGTTGGCGCTCTGCTTGCAGCGTCATTGCGCGGCCTGAATAATGACGTTTACTTCCAGGTTGGCTTGTTAACCACTATTGGCCTTTCTGCTAAAAACGCCATCCTGATTGTTGAGTTCGCCAAAGATCTCATGGAAAAAGAAGGACGTGGATTGATTGAAGCGACGCTGGAAGCATCCCGTATGCGTTTACGTCCTATTCTAATGACCTCGCTGGCCTTTATTCTCGGGGTAATGCCGTTAGTTATCAGTCGTGGCGCAGGTAGTGGGGCACAGAACGCAGTAGGCACAGGGGTTATGGGGGGAATGTTAACCGCAACCTTATTAGCTATCTTCTTCGTGCCAGTATTCTTCGTTGTTGTAAAACGCCGATTTAATCGCCATCATGATTAACCAGTAAACAGAGGCGTCTTCGGACGCCTTTTAAACGGTACGTCTTTATCTCCGCTATTCCCCCCTCTCCGCTTACCTCTGCATTCTCCATAGTTTTTACAATTCACATGAATTGAGATGATTCCTCATGTCAGCCATTTTTTCTGTGGTGGTAAAATAACTCTCGTTTTCACAGCGGTTAGAGCCAGCATTTACGTTGCTGTACTTTGCGAAACGCTGATTAATGAGGTAACACCATGAAAAGACTAATTCCAGTTGCATTGCTTACCACCTTATTGGCAGGTTGTGCACATGATTCTCCCTGCGTACCGGTTTATGACGATCAAGGGCGGCTGGTTCATACCAATACATGTATGAAAGGTACAACGCAGGATAACTGGGAGACAGCAGGCGCTATCGCTGGCGGCGCTGCGGCGGTAGCAGGGTTGACGATGGGTATCATTGCGCTTTCTAAATGATACATGCAGGCGCGGCAATGCCGCGCTTTCAGTAATAATATAAAGGTCGTAAGGATACTCAGCGACGTAATCTATTCAGCCTATCCCCGAAAGTTAACACGATAAAACGCTCTCTTTTCTTACTCGCCCATCCCGATGGTATTTATTCTATTCCTTGTCCGATGCAGACAAAATTGTAGCTTGATAGCATCGTAAGCCGCATTACAAACAGGCTTTATACAGTAAGACTTAGAGCGTGGTCATTAGGCGTAATTATTACAGACAGTCTGGATATAAACCGGAACATACACGTAATACATGAGGATTTTGAGCACTGTCCCAGGGCCAAACTGGCAAATAAAATAGCCTAATGGGCCAGATTCTTAGTCCTCAGCGAATATCTCTATTGCTTATTAGAGGCGTAAGTAAAAGCCGTTTGTACATCTACTTCAGCACGGTTCACATTCGATGGTTCAGGCGGATATATGGCGGGAAATCACGTTTACTAAAACGGTTTTTATCCACTCTACGAAGATGTTATATACCCAAAATAATTCGAGTTGCTTAAAGGCGGCAAGGGAGTGAGTCCCCAGGAGCATAGATAACTATGTGACTGGGGTGAGCGACAAATCTGCCGGGAGCAGATTTAAACGTCGCGTGCGACGGCCCGTCAGGGCGAGGCCCATGAATGGGCCGAGTAATCCGTAGCCAACACATAAGCGACTTGAAGTATGAAAGGTATAAACCAAATATAAAACGCGTCGGCGTCATTATCCGATAACTTTTTCCATAGAGAGATAAATGCAAAAAGGCCCAATCTTTCGATTGGGCCTTTTGCTTTATTTGATGTCTGGCAGTTCCCTACTCTCGCATGGGGAGACCCCACACTACCATCGGCGCTACGGCGTTTCACTTCTGAGTTCGGCATGGGGTCAGGTGGGACCACCGCGCTACTGCCGCCAGACAAATTCTTTTTCAAATGCCGAACTTTAACCGTATTAAGTGGTGCTGATACCCAGAGTCGAACTGGGGACCTCACCCTTACCAAGGGTGCGCTCTACCAACTGAGCCATATCAGCACACTAAATTTGATGCCTGGCAGTTTATGAATCACTTCGTGATTCACCCTTCGGGCCGTTGCTTCGCAACGTTCAAAAGATTCGCTTTTGTCCTACTCTCTGTCGAGTAGTGAACTGCCCCGAAAGTTAATGCCATACTTCTAATTTGATGCCTGGCAGTTCCCTACTCTCGCATGGGGAGACCCCACACTACCATCGGCGCTACGGCGTTTCACTTCTGAGTTCGGCATGGGGTCAGGTGGGACCACCGCGCTAGTGCC
>NZ_JBCLYA010000036.1:0-2989 GCF_039650795.1 Salmonella sp. K21076 | reverse complement strand
TTTCTGTTCCTGCTGATCTTTGCCATTCGCGGTATGTCTGCCGTGATTACTCGCTTCTTCCCGGAACCCGTCGCCGCGCCCGCACCGCGCGCCGTTCCCGCCGTGGACGACTTCACCCGCTTAAAGCCGGTGATTGCCGCCGCCATTCACCATCACCGCCTTAACGCTTAATTCCCGGAGGGATCCATGACTATTGCCATTACCGACGTCGTCCTGCGTGACGCCCACCAGTCTCTGTTCGCCACCCGCCTGCGCCTTGACGATATGCTGCCGATTGCCGCTCAGCTCGACGACGTGGGCTACGGCTCGCTGGAGTGCTGGGGCGGCGCCACCTTTGACGCCTGTATTCGTTTTCTCGGCGAAGACCCGTGGCTGCGCCTGCGCGAACTCAAAAAAGCCATGCCCAAAACCCCGCTGCAGATGCTGCTGCGCGGCCAGAACCTGCTCGGCTACCGCCACTACGCCGATGATGTGGTGGAGCGCTTCGTTGAACGCGCGGTGAAAAACGGCATGGATGTGTTCCGCGTCTTCGATGCCATGAACGACCCGCGCAATATGAAAGCCGCCCTGCAGGCGGTGCGCAGCCACGGCGCGCACGCCCAGGGGACGCTCTCCTACACCACCAGCCCGGCGCACACCCTGCAGACCTGGCTGGACCTGACCGAACAGTTGTTAGAGACCGGCGTTGACTCGATTGCCATCAAGGATATGTCCGGCATTCTCACGCCGATGGCCGCTTTTGAGCTGGTGAGCGAAATCAAAAAACGTTTTGAGGTGCGCCTGCACCTGCACTGTCACGCCACCACCGGGATGGCGGAGATGGCCCTGCTGAAGGCTATCGAGGCGGGTGTTGACGGCGTGGACACGGCGATTTCGTCCATGAGCGCCACCTACGGCCACCCGGCCACCGAGGCGCTGGTGGCGACGTTGGCAGGTACTGAGCACGACACCGGGCTGGATATCCTGAAGCTGGAAAATATCGCCGCGTACTTCCGCGAGGTGCGCAAAAAGTACCATGCCTTTGAAGGCCAGCTGAAAGGCTACGACAGCCGTATTCTGGTGGCGCAGGTACCGGGCGGGATGCTGACCAACCTCGAAAGCCAGCTGAAGCAGCAGAACGCGGCGGACAGGCTGGACCAGGTGCTGGCGGAAATCCCCCGCGTGCGCGAGGACCTCGGCTTTATCCCGCTGGTCACCCCGACCTCGCAGATTGTCGGCACCCAGGCGGTGCTCAACGTCCTGACCGGCGAACGCTACAAAACCATCGCGAAGGAAACCGCCGGCATTCTGAAAGGCGAATACGGCCACACCCCGGTGCCGGTTAACGCCGCGTTACAGGCCCGCGTGCTGGAAGGGAGCGCTCCGGTGACCTGCCGCCCGGCGGACCTGCTGAAGCCGGAGCTGGCTGAACTGGAAGCGGACGTCAGGCGCCAGGCGCAGGAGAAGGGGATTACTCTGGCGGGAAACGCCATCGACGACGTGCTCACCGTGGCGCTGTTCCCGCAAATCGGCCTCAAATTCCTTGAGAACCGCCATAACCCGGCGGCGTTTGAGCCACTGCCGCAGGCGGAAGCCGCGCAGCCGGTGGCAAAAGCAGAGAAGCCTGCCGCCTCCGGTATCTACACCGTGGAAGTGGAAGGCAAAGCCTTTGTGGTGAGGGTCAGCGACGGCGGCGATATCAGCCAGCTTACTACGGCTGTTCCGGCGGCCTCTTCCGCACCGGTTCAGGCTGCCGCCCCGGCAGGCGCCGGCACCCCGGTCACCGCGCCGCTGGCGGGCAACATCTGGAAGGTGATTGCCACCGAAGGCCAGAGCGTGGCCGAAGGCGACGTGCTGCTGATTCTGGAAGCCATGAAGATGGAAACCGAAATCCGCGCCGCGCAGGCCGGCACCGTCCGCGGTATCGCGGTGAAGTCCGGGGACGCCGTCTCCGTGGGCGACACCCTGATGACGCTGGCGTAACGGAGAACTGAAATGGAAAGTCTGAACGCCCTGCTTCAGGGCATGGGGCTGATGCACCTTGGCGCGGGCCAGGCCATCATGCTGCTGGTCAGCCTGCTGTTGCTGTGGCTGGCGATAGCGAAAAAGTTCGAACCGTTACTGCTGCTGCCGATAGGCTTCGGCGGCCTGCTCTCCAACATCCCGGAAGCGGGCATGGCGCTGACCGCGCTGGAGAGCCTGCTGGCCCATCACGACGCCGGGCAGCTGGCGGTGATTGCCGCGAAGCTCAACTGCGCGCCGGACGTGCACGCCATCAAGGAAGCGCTGGCGCTGGCCCTGCCGTCAGTCCAGAACCAGATGGAAAATCTGGCGGTGGACATGGGCTACACGCCGGGGGTGCTGGCGCTGTTCTATAAAGTGGCGATTGGCTCCGGCGTCGCGCCGCTGGTCATCTTTATGGGCGTCGGCGCGATGACCGACTTCGGCCCGCTGCTGGCCAATCCGCGCACCCTGCTGCTGGGGGCGGCGGCACAGTTCGGCATCTTCGCCACCGTACTGGGGGCGCTGACGCTGAACTACTTCGGCCTGATTGCCTTCACCCTGCCGCAGGCGGCGGCCATCGGCATTATCGGCGGCGCGGACGGCCCGACGGCGATTTATCTGTCGGGCAAGCTGGCACCGGAGCTGCTGGGGGCCATTGCGGTGGCGGCCTACTCGTATATGGCGCTGGTGCCGTTAATCCAGCCGCCGATTATGCGCGCGCTGACCAGCGAGAAAGAGCGCAAAATCCGCATGGTGCAGCTGCGCACGGTGAGTAAGCGGGAAAAAATCCTCTTTCCGGTGGTGCTGTTACTGCTGGTGGCCCTGCTGCTGCCGGACGCCGCGCCGCTGCTGGGGATGTTCTGCTTCGGCAATCTGATGCGTGAAAGCGGGGTGGTGGAGCGTCTGAGCGACACGGTGCAGAACGGTCTGATTAATATCGTGACCATTTTCCTCGGGCTGTCGGTGGGCGCGAAGCTGGTCGCGGATAAGTTCCTGCAGCCGCAGA
>NZ_JBCLYA010000035.1:0-423 GCF_039650795.1 Salmonella sp. K21076 | reverse complement strand
ACAACCCGAAGATGTTTCTTTCGATTCATCATCGTGTTGCGAAAATTTGAGAGACTCACGAACAACTTTCGTTGTTCTGTGTTTCAATTTTCAGCTTGATCCAGATTTTTAAAGAGCAAATATCTCAAACGTGACTCGTAAGTCAGTTTTGAGATACTGATGGCAACGCCTTTCACACATTACCGCGCAAGTGGCGTCCCCTAGGGGATTCGAACCCCTGTTACCGCCGTGAAAGGGCGGTGTCCTGGGCCTCTAGACGAAGGGGACGTATCAGTCTGCTTCGCAAGACGCCTTGCTATTCACTTTTCATCAGACAATCTGTGTGAGCACTGCAAAGTACGCTTCTTTAAGGTAAGGAGGTGATCCAACCGCAGGTTCCCCTACGGTTACCTTGTTACGACTTCACCCCAGTCATGAATCACA
>NZ_JBCLYA010000034.1:0-1262 GCF_039650795.1 Salmonella sp. K21076 | reverse complement strand
TCAGCAATAATCTGGCTACTGTTCTGCGGGTCGATATAAAGCATATTCAGCGCAGCCCGGCGTTTCTCATTTACCAGTGCCGTCTGCTTTGCGTCCGGCGTTGGCAATACTCCGCCGCCATCGCCCACCGCCATATGGGTAATTTTTAGCGGCACACCGAGCGCGGCGGCGCTGGCAAGTTTTGCCGCGCCAATATCCGTCAGCAGGGTATAAAATTTTGTGCTCATGGATTCACTCTCATTGTGTCAATAACATGGACCGCCCCGCCTTCATGCGCGGTGCCACCGGAAATAATCGTTTCGTTGATATACGGATAGATCGTGATTTCTTCGCCAAGATAGCTGGCGGCTCCCACCCAATGCGGGCCGCTGGTCTGCAGATTGATGGACATGCCGATCATGTGGCGGCTACATGGTTTGGCATCGCTTATCAGTCGCTCAAGTTCCAGATAGGTATCTTCAGTGATGCCCTGGTCCTGCACGCCGATATCCAGGCGAAACGTGCCCGGTGCCTCTCCGGTCTGCCACCACTCAATAATGTGGATCAAAAAGCCGAACGGCTCCACCACCCGCCGCACGGCACTGGTGGTCCCTTTATGCTGATGAATATAAAAAGCATCCTTCACCACCTGGCGCTTGACGCTTTCTGTCCAGCCCTCGTCCCAGCGATCCACAGAGAACGCCCAGGCGAGATAAGGCAGGAAACTGACCGGACAGGTTGCCGGATTCCACAAGTCACGAAGCGGCACCTGCAGATCAGAAATCCCGCTGCAGGTTTGCGCCAATCGGCGCTCCAGTGGTGTTGAACCCGGTGGCAGCAGACTATTCATCCGTTCCTCCGTTGGTTACGCTCCACTGCGTACATGATGCCGCCTGTGTTTTGTTCAGGACCATATCCGCCAGAGGAGAAGCCAGCTCCACACGCTGCACACCCTCAACATGCAGGGCGGCAAAGATGGCGCTACGGCGAATATCCCGACCAAGACGCGTCTGACTGGCGATGTACTTCTGCAGGCTGGCTTTTGCCGCTGCCATTACCGGCTCTGCTTCCGGTCCCGGATAGAGAAAAATAGTGGCTTCCACCCGGTACGGGATGATTTCTGCGCTGCGAACCGTAAGACGGTCAGCCACCGGGCGGACGTTCTCACTGTTCAGAGCTTTTTCCACCACGTCCAGCAGGTCTTTTTCTGCTGTTCCATCGCCTTCGCGGCTCAGGACAGTCAGCACCACCTCTGCAGGTGCCGGACTGGTTGCACTGGCATC
>NZ_JBCLYA010000033.1:0-584 GCF_039650795.1 Salmonella sp. K21076 | reverse complement strand
ACAACCCGAAGATGTTTCTTTCGATTCATCATCGTGTTGCGAAAATTTGAGAGACTCACGAACAACTTTCGTTGTTCTGTGTTTCAATTTTCAGCTTGATCCAGATTTTTAAAGAGCAAAACTTCGCAGTGAACCCTTTCAGGTACACTCTGAAGTATTTTTTCGTAAACACTCACGAGATGGTGGAGCTATGCGGGATCGAACCGCAGACCTCCTGCGTGCAAAGCAGGCGCTCTCCCAGCTGAGCTATAGCCCCATCGTGTAGTCAGAACCTCTTTACCGATAATTTTTCCTGAGACAAGGCGTGGAATAACGAAGCATACATCAGTATGTGAGTTATTTCACAACGCAGTATTCAGGGAAAATCTGGTAGGCCTGAGTGGACTTGAACCACCGACCTCACCCTTATCAGGGGTGCGCTCTAACCACCTGAGCTACAAGCCTGTAGAGGTTTTACTGCTCGTTTTTCATCAGACAATCTGTGTGAGCACTGCAAAGTACGCTTCTTTAAGGTAAGGAGGTGATCCAACCGCAGGTTCCCCTACGGTTACCTTGTTACGACTTCACCCCAGTCATGAATCACA
>NZ_JBCLYA010000032.1:0-1235 GCF_039650795.1 Salmonella sp. K21076 | reverse complement strand
TTTGCTCTTTAAAAATCTGGATCAAGCTGAAAATTGAAACACAGAACAACGAAAGTTGTTCGTGAGTCTCTCAAATTTTCGCAACACGATGATGAATCGAAAGAAACATCTTCGGGTTGTGAGGTTAAGCGACTAAGCGTACACGGTGGATGCCCTGGCAGTCAGAGGCGATGAAGGGCGTGCTAATCTGCGATAAGCGCCGGTAAGGTGATATGAACCGTTATAACCGGCGATACCCGAATGGGGAAACCCAGTGTGATTCGTCACACTATCATTAACTGAATCCATAGGTTAATGAGGCGAACCGGGGGAACTGAAACATCTAAGTACCCCGAGGAAAAGAAATCAACCGAGATTCCCCCAGTAGCGGCGAGCGAACGGGGAGGAGCCCAGAGCCTGAATCAGCATGTGTGTTAGTGGAAGCGTCTGGAAAGGCGCGCGATACAGGGTGACAGCCCCGTACACAAAAGCGCATATGCTGTGAGCTCGATGAGTAGGGCGGGACACGTGGTATCCTGTCTGAATATGGGGGGACCATCCTCCAAGGCTAAATACTCCTGACTGACCGATAGTGAACCAGTACCGTGAGGGAAAGGCGAAAAGAACCCCGGCGAGGGGAGTGAAAAAGAACCTGAAACCGTGTACGTACAAGCAGTGGGAGCCCCACCACTAAGCCAGTGGTGAACTCCACATACGCATCCTTTGCTGAGGAGACGGTTAACGGAGCGAAAGCGACGTTCAACCTCAAAAGAAGCAGAGGGGGCTTAGTGGTGGGGTGACTGCGTACCTTTTGTATAATGGGTCAGCGACTTATATTCTGTAGCAAGGTTAACTGTATAGGGGAGCCGGAGGGAAACCGAGTCTTAACCGGGCGTTAAGTTGCAGGGTATAGACCCGAAACCCGGTGATCTAGCCATGGGCAGGTTGAAGGTTGGGTAACACTAACTGGAGGACCGAACCGACTAATGTTGAAAAATTAGCGGATGACCTGTGGCTGGGGGTGAAAGGCCAATCAAACCGGGAGATAGCTGGTTCTCCCCGAAAGCTATTTAGGTAGCGCCTCGTGAATTCATCTCCGGGGGTAGAGCACTGTTTCGGCTAGGGGGCCATCCCGGCTTACCAACCCGATGCAAACTGCGAATACCGGAGAATGTTATCACGGGAGACACACGGCGGGTGCTAATGTCCGTCGTGAAGAGGGAAACAACCCAGACCGCCAGCTAAGGTCCCAAAGT
>NZ_JBCLYA010000031.1:0-6840 GCF_039650795.1 Salmonella sp. K21076 | reverse complement strand
ATTCATTTTTCGTCTTGCGACGTCAAGAATCCGTATCTTCGAGTGCCCACACAGATTGTCTGATAAATTGTTAAAGAGCAGGTGCGACGCGGCTTTCAGCTCACCGTCGCGAGGTGGCGTGTATTACGCTTTCCTCTTTCAGAGTCAACCCTGAATTTCAGGATTTTTCTCTTCAACCGACCGGCTGTTTGTGTGAAGTGATTCACATCCGCCGTGTCGATGGAGGCACATTATAGGGAGTCGGTTCAGGAAGACAAGCGGAAAAATGCATTTTTGTTTTAACCGCTCATCTTTTATCCATAACGCTTATTTTTGCTGCTTTTTTATCGCTGATGGCAGGTCAGCAAGGCTGTTTAACACCCAGTCCGCCGCGTTTTCTGCTTCTGCCGTGACCGGTTTGCCCGTACGCACCAGCACTTTTGTCCCGACATTTGCCGCCGCTGCCGCCTGCATATCTTCCAGCTTGTCTCCCACCATATAAGAAGCCGCCATATCGATATGCAGGAAATCACGCGCCGAGATAAGCATTCCTGGATGCGGCTTGCGGCAATCACATACCTGACGGAACTCTTCTATGCTGCCCTGCGGATGGTGAGGACAATAATAGATGCCGTCCAAATCAACATCGCGATCCGCCAACGACCAGTCCATCCATTCGGTTAACGTTTCAAACTGCGCCTCAGTGAATTTGCCGCGCGCGATTCCGGACTGGTTCGTCACCACCACCAGCGCATAGCCCATTTTTTTTAGCTCGCGCATCGCGTCAATAACGCCGTCTATAAACTCAAATGCATCGATTTCATGTACGTAGCCGTGATCCACATTAATGGTGCCGTCACGGTCGAGAAAAATTGCGGGTACAGACTTTGCCACCTTTTATAGCTCCTGAGTAAAGCAAGTGGCGCTAGTATCGCATGTTTCAGCAGGCAAGAAAGTGCTCATCGTATAAAGCCTGATTGATTTAGACGTCTGGATGCCTTAACATCCATTCTGTTGACGGCGTTGACCGTATTAGGCAGACGAAAATGCCTCCGCTCATTTCATTACGATAATAAAGAATCAATGATTAAACTTTCGAATATTACCAAAGTGTTCCAGCAGGGGGCGCGCACCATTCAGGCGCTGAACAATGTCAGCCTGCATGTCCCTGCCGGACAAATTTACGGCGTCATCGGCGCCTCCGGCGCCGGTAAAAGTACGCTCATTCGCTGCGTAAACTTACTTGAACGTCCTACTGAAGGAAGCGTAATGGTAGGCGGTCAGGAGCTGACAACGCTTTCAGAGTCCGGGTTGACCAAAGCTCGCCGTCAAATCGGCATGATTTTCCAACATTTTAACCTGCTCTCTTCCCGTACCGTGTTTGGCAACGTCGCGTTGCCGCTGGAACTGGATAACACACCAAAGGAAGAGATCAAACGCCGTGTCACAGAGCTGCTGGATTTAGTCGGTCTTGGCGACAAGCACGACAGCTATCCGGCAAATCTTTCCGGCGGTCAGAAACAGCGTGTCGCGATTGCCCGCGCGTTAGCCAGTAATCCAAAAGTGTTGCTGTGCGATGAAGCCACCAGCGCGCTTGATCCCGCGACGACCCGTTCGATTCTGGAATTGCTGAAAGATATCAACCGTCGTCTGGGGTTGACGATTCTGCTTATCACTCATGAAATGGATGTCGTAAAACGTATCTGCGACTGCGTTGCCGTCATCAGTAATGGCGAGCTTATTGAGCAGGATACGGTCAGCGAAGTCTTCTCGCATCCTAAAACGCCGCTGGCGCAGAAGTTTATTCAGTCCACTCTGCATCTGGACATTCCGGAAGATTACCAGGCGCGTTTGAAAGCGTCGCCGGAAACTGACAGCGTGCCGATGCTGCGCATGGAGTTCACCGGACAGTCTGTGGATGCCCCGCTGCTTTCTGAAACCGCGCGTCGTTTCAACGTGAACAATAATATTATCAGCGCACAGATGGATTACGCGGGCGGTGTGAAGTTCGGCATTATGCTAACGGAAATGCACGGCACACAAGAAGAGACGCAAGCCGCAATTGCCTGGCTGCAGGATCACCATGTGAAAGTAGAGGTACTGGGTTATGTCTGAGGCAATGATGTGGTTACTGGTTCGTGGCGTCTGGGAAACGCTGGCGATGACCTTTGTCTCCGGTTTCTTCGGTTTCGTGATTGGCCTGCCGGTTGGCGTATTGCTGTATGTTACGCGCCCGGGGCAGATTATGGAGAACGCCAGGCTGTATCGCTCCCTCTCTGCGGTGGTCAATATTTTCCGCTCGATTCCCTTTATCATCCTGTTGGTGTGGATGATTCCTTTTACCCGAATAATTGTCGGCACCTCCATTGGTTTGCAGGCCGCGATTGTACCGCTGACCGTCGGCGCCGCGCCTTTTATCGCCCGTATAGTGGAAAATGCGTTGTTAGAGATCCCTGCCGGGCTGATTGAAGCCTCGCGAGCGATGGGCGCCACGCCGCTGCAAATTGTACGTAAAATCCTTTTACCGGAAGCGCTGCCTGGTCTGGTGAATGCGGCAACCATTACACTAATCACCCTGGTCGGTTACTCCGCAATGGGCGGCGCCGTCGGCGCAGGCGGCCTCGGTCAAATCGGCTATCAGTACGGTTATATTGGATACAATGCTACCGTGATGAATACGGTGCTGGTATTACTTGTCGTTCTGGTTTATTTAATTCAGTTATCCGGCGATCGCATCGTCAGGGCTGTCACGCATAAGTAACGTTAAACACAACACAAATACTCATTAAGGAAATAAGCATGGCGTTCAAATTCAAAACCTTTGCGGCAGTGGGTGCTCTGATTGGTTCTCTGGCACTTGCGGGTTGCGGTCAGGATGAAAAAGATCCGAATCATATTAAAGTCGGCGTAATCGTTGGCGCAGAGCAGCAAGTTGCCGAAGTCGCGCAGAAAGTCGCGAAAGAAAAATACGGCCTGGACGTGGAATTGGTGACCTTTAATGATTATGTTCTGCCTAATGAAGCGCTGAGCAAAGGCGATATCGATGCCAATGCCTTCCAGCACAAACCGTATCTGGATCAGCAAATCAAAGATCGCGGCTACAAACTGGTTTCCGTTGGTAAGACTTTTGTCTATCCCATTGCAGGATATTCCAAAAAAATCAAATCTCTGGATGAGCTCAAGGACGGTTCCCAGGTCGCTGTGCCTAACGACCCGACCAACCTTGGTCGTTCCCTGCTGCTGCTGCAAAAAGTAGGGCTGATTAAACTGAAAGACGGCGTCAGTCTGCTTCCTACCTCGCTGGATATCGTCGAAAACCCGAAAAATCTGAAAATTGTTGAGCTGGAAGCGCCGCAGTTGCCGCGTTCGCTGGATGACGCTCAGATCGCGTTAGCGGTCATCAATACGACTTACGCCAGCCAGATTGGCCTGACGCCAGCGAAAGACGGTATCTTCGTTGAAGATAAAGATTCTCCGTACGTTAACTTGATCGTGACGCGTGAAGATAACAAAGACGCCGAGAATGTGAAAAAATTCGTTCAGGCTTACCAGTCTGATGAAGTGTACGAAGCCGCAAATAAAGTTTTTAATGGCGGCGCGGTGAAAGGCTGGTAAGTTTTAGGCTGATTCCACAATCTGTAATATTATTCAGGACGGGCTATTGCCCGTCTTGTCATTTATGCAAGCTCCTGATTCAATATCTGGCAATTAGAACATTCATTGAGGAAATATTATGCGTGCTTTACCGATCTGTTTATTGGCACTCATGCTGGGCGGTTGTTCCATGCTAAGCAGATCCCCTGTTGAACCTGTTCAAAGCACCGCAACCCCGCCAAAAGCGGAGCCGGAGAAACCTAAAGCGCCGCGTGCCGCTCCCGTCAGGATTTACACCAATGCTGAAGACTTAGTCGGCAAACCTTTCCGCGATCTTGGCGAGGTTAGCGGCGAATCCTGCCAGGCGACAAATCAAGACTCTCCGCCTAACATTCCAACTGCGCGCAAGCGTATGCAGATTAATGCATCTAAAATGAAAGCCAACGCCGTCCTGCTGCACAGCTGTGAAATTACCAGCGGCACGCCAGGCTGCTACCGTCAGGCGGTTTGTATCGGGTCCGCCCTGAATATTTCGGCGAAATGAGCAGCTTTCAGTTTGATCAAATCGGCGTTATTCGCTCCCCCTATAAAGAAAAATTCGCCGTTCCGCGCCAGCCTGGTCTGGTCAAAAGCGCCTGCGGCGAACTGCATCTGATAGCGCCTTACAACCAGGCCGATGCCGTTCGCGGCCTGGAAGCGTTCAGCCATTTGTGGGTGCTTTTCGTTTTTCATCAGACGATGGACGGCGGCTGGCGGCCAACAGTTCGTCCGCCCCGTCTTGGCGGTAACGCCAGAATGGGCGTTTTTGCCACGCGCTCCACGTTCCGCCCCAATCCGATTGGCATGTCGCTCGTTGCGCTAAAAGGTATCGAGTGCCGGAAAGAGAGCGTAATTCTGAAATTAGGCAGTCTGGATCTGGTGGATGGCACGCCGGTGGTGGATATCAAACCGTATTTACCGTTTGCCGAGGCCTTACCGGACGCCGCCGCCAGCTATGCGCAACAGGCGCCGATAGCTGAAATGCCTGTGAGTTTTACCGCTGAAGTGGCTCAACAGCTTACGACGCTGGAAAGGCGTTATCCGCAGCTACGGACATTTATTTGCGATGTGCTGGCGCAAGATCCTCGCCCGGCTTATCGTAAGGGTGAAGAGACGGGCAAAACCTATGCCGTCTGGCTGCATGATTTTAACGTGCGCTGGCGTGTGGTTAACACCGGATTTGAAGTGTTTGCGCTGGAACCACGGTAATTTCACGCCCTTCTCTTTTGACATCTCTTGCACGCTGGTAAACTAAATCACTTTTTTTGTATCAGGCTCACATTGAGCCTGTTCGATCGTTCAACTGGAACCGTAACAACATGCGTACTAGCCAATACCTGCTCTCCACTCTGAAGGAGACACCTGCCGACGCCGAGGTTATCAGCCACCAGCTGATGCTGCGCGCCGGGATGATCCGCAAGCTCGCCTCCGGGTTATATACCTGGCTGCCGACCGGCCTGCGCGTCCTGAAAAAAGTCGAAAACATCGTGCGTGAAGAGATGAACAACGCCGGTGCTATCGAGGTGTCGATGCCAGTCGTTCAGCCAGCCGACCTGTGGCAAGAGAGTGGTCGTTGGGAACAGTACGGTCCGGAACTGCTGCGTTTTGTCGACCGTGGCGAGCGTCCGTTCGTACTCGGCCCGACCCACGAAGAAGTTATCACCGACCTGGTGCGTAATGAACTCAGCTCTTATAAGCAGTTGCCGCTGAACTTCTTCCAAATCCAGACCAAATTCCGTGATGAAGTGCGTCCGCGCTTTGGCGTGATGCGTTCGCGCGAATTCCTGATGAAAGATGCTTACTCTTTCCACACCTCTCAGGAGTCGTTGCAGGAAACCTATGACGCCATGTACGCCGCGTATAGCCGTATCTTCAGCCGTATGGGGCTGGATTTCCGCGCGGTACAGGCCGATACCGGTTCTATCGGCGGCAACGCCTCGCATGAATTCCAGGTGCTGGCGCAAAGCGGCGAAGACGATATCGTTTTCTCTGATGTTTCTGATTACGCGGCTAACATTGAACTGGCAGAAGCTATCGCGCCGCAAACACCGCGCGCAGCGGCGACGCAGGAAATGACTCTGGTCGATACGCCAAATGCCAAAACCATCGCGGAGCTGGTGGAACAATTCAACCTGCCAATTGAAAAAACGGTAAAAACGCTGCTGGTGAAAGCGGTGAAAGACAGCAAGTCTCCGCTGGTGGCTCTGCTGGTTCGCGGCGATCATGAACTGAATGAAGTTAAAGCGGAAAAACTGCCGCACGTTGCCAGCCCGCTGACCTTCGCTACTGAAGAAGAGATTCGCGCCGTAATTAATGCCGGCCCTGGCTCCCTCGGCCCGGTCAATATGCCGATTCCGGTCATCATCGATCGTACCGTTGCCGCCATGAGCGATTTTGCCGCTGGCGCTAACATCGACGGTAAACACTACTTTGGTATTAACTGGGATCGCGATGTGGCGACGCCTGTTGTTGCCGACATCCGTAACGTAGTCGCCGGCGATCCGAGTCCGGATGGTCAGGGAACGTTGCTTATCAAACGCGGTATCGAAGTGGGTCACATCTTCCAGTTAGGTACCAAGTACTCAGAAGCGCTGAAAGCCTCCGTTCAGGGTGAAGATGGCCGTAACCAGATCCTGACAATGGGCTGCTATGGTATCGGCGTAACACGTGTCGTTGCCGCGGCTATCGAGCAGAACTTTGACGAGCGCGGCATTGTATGGCCTGACGCCATTGCACCTTTCCAGGTCGCTATTCTGCCGATGAATATGCACAAATCCTTCCGTGTGCAGGAGCTGGCGGAAAAGCTGTACAGCGAATTGCGCGCGCAGGGCATTGAAGTGCTGATGGACGATCGTAAAGAGCGCCCGGGCGTGATGTTTGCCGATATGGAGCTGATTGGTATTCCACATACTATCGTGATTGGCGATCGCAACCTGGATAACGACGATATTGAGTATAAATACCGTCGTAGCGGTGAAAAATCGCTGATTAAAACCGGCGATATCGTTGATTATCTGGTCAAGGCGATTAAAGGCTAAACGACATTTTGTTGGGATTGCCCGGCGCCATCCGGCAGATATGTAAAGGCCTCGCACCCTGCGAGGCCTTTTATTGTCTATGGAAAACCCCCAGCTAGGCTGGGGGTTCCGGAAAGCTTTCAGCTTTAAGCCAGTTATTAAAACCCCTTTTGATTTGTTAAAACATCTTGCGGTCTGGCAACTGCAAAAG